>CAKVNP010000068.1 GCA_934777095.1 uncultured Clostridium sp.
GTTTTAAGGAGTTTGGAATGATAAATAATAAAAGAGTAATTAATTTAAATAATTCCATTTATGAAATTCAAAGTGAAAATCCTGAAATTGTTCAAGTTTTATTTGAATTAGGATTTCATGATATTGTAAAGTCAGGAATGATAAATACTGCGGGAAGGTTTATGACAATTAAGAAGGGTGCAGCTATGAAAAGGATAGATATAGATTTAATTAAGAGAACGTTATTTGAAAAAGGATATAAAGTAGAAGAATAGGAGGATATTATGAGTGAATATATAAATAATAGAGAAATTAGAAAAAATACTATAAAAGATATAATTAAGCAATTACATGAAGGAAAAAGTGTAGAAGAAGTGAAACAACAATTTGATGATGTGTTTAAAGGGGTTTCAGCAGCTGAAATATCAGAAGCAGAAGCTGCTTTAGTTATGGAAGGTGTACCAGTAGAAGAAATACAAAAACTATGTGATGTTCATGCAACTGTATTTAAAGGTTCTATTGAAGAGATACATAATGAACAAAATAACGATCCTGCAAAAGTACCAGGACACCCTGTAAATATGTTAGTGAGCGAAAATAGAGAAATTGAAAAGATTATTAAGAATGAAATACGTCCAAATCTAAATAATATTTCAAAAAAGGATAGCTTTGATAAATTAGTCAAAGGAATAGATAAGCTTTCTCAAATAGATATACATTATTTAAAAAAGGAAAATTTAATGTTCCCTTATATGGAAAAGTACGAAATAACTGCTCCTCCTAAAGTTATGTGGGGAGTTGATGATGAAATACGTACAGCAATTAAGGCAGTAAAAGCATTATTAACTAAATCTTTTACAGATGAAGCTAAAATAGTGAAGAATATTGAAGTAATGATAGAAAAAGTAGAGGAAATGATCTTTAAAGAAGAAAATATTATGATACCGATGCTTACTGAAAAATTGACGCAAGATGAATGGAAAGCTATTGCCGATGAAAGTGATCAATTTGGTTTCTTAGTAGATAATGTACCAAAGTGGATACCTGAAAAGAAATTGGGGAATTTAGTATTTAAAAAAGAAGATAAGGTAGAAGAAGGAGGAATAAAATTACCTACTGGCTCTTTTAAAGTAAGCGAATTAGAATATGTACTAAATACGCTTCCTTTTGATATAACTTTTGTGGATAAAAATGATTTAGTAAAGTATTTTTCTCAAGGAGAAGAAAGAATATTTCCTAGAACAAAGGCAGTAATAGGACGTGAAGTATCTAATTGTCACCCACCAGCAAGTGTACATATTGTAGAAAAGATTGTAGAAGATTTTAAGTCAGGAAAGAAAGATAATGAAGATTTCTGGATTAATATGGGGGGGCAATTTATCTTAATCCGCTACTTTGCAGTTAGAAATAAAGATGGTGAATATCTAGGAGTATTAGAAGTTACACAAAATATTAAACCAATTCAAGAATTAACTGGTGAAAAACGTTTAGTAAGTGAATAAATTTTAGTTTAGATATCTAAAAAGATAAGGAGATGTTTATATGTTAGATAATAATACTGAAATAAAATGCAATATTAATGAAGTAAAAGAGGGCAAAAAAATTGTTGCAATGAATAAAAAGTTTAAAACAATCTGTTTTGTTTTTGAAGAGGGAAAAGGATTGCCTAATCATAGCCATAATGGATATGCAAGTATTTTTGTTTATGAAGGAAAGGTTGATTTTGAATTTATAGGTGGAGAAAAGTATGAATTAAATGCGGGAGATTTTATGCCTTTTGATGCAAGAGAAGAACATAATGTAATTGCTAAGATAAAGAGCAAGGTATTAGTCACAATTTCAGAAGCATTGACATAAATAAAAAATAGTATAATACTTAAATGATATTGTATATCATTTAAGTATTTTTTTACATATATGAATGGAGAATAAAAATGCGAAATTGTTGTGAGAATTGTAGAAAAGATGTGTGTGCAAAAAAAATTCCTATTTTTAGTACTTTAGATTCATGCGAGCTATCAGAAATAGTAGATAGAATAATCCATAAGGAGTATAAAAAGAAAGAGCTTATTTTTTCAGAAGGAAATAAAGCAAATACGCTTTATTTTGTAAATGAAGGTAAAATCAAAATATATAAATATACTAAAGATGGCAAAGAGCAGATATTATACCTGCTTTCAGAGGGAGAATTTTTTGGTGAATTAAATATATTAAAAGAATCTAAATATGGATTTAATGCTGAAGCAATTGAAGATTGTAAGATATGTACTTTAAGCAAGGATGACTTAAAAGATTTATTAATAAAAAAACCGATAATTTCAATTAAAATGTTAGAAGCACTAACTGAAAGAATTACAAGTGTAGAAAATTTAGTGCAAAATATTGCTACTAATGATGTCAATTCTAAAATTGCATATCTATTAGTGAGCTTAGCCGATAAATATGGAATAGAGAATGCAGGTTGTATTATAATAAATCTTCCAATGAATAGAGAAGACATGGCTAATTATATTGGGATTACTAGAGAAACTTTAAGCCGAAAATTAAAAAAGTTTGAAGAGGATGGTTTAATCCAAATCGTTGGTACAAAGAAAATAGTAATCTTAAATAAGACAGAATTAAAAGATTATATTTAACATTTGATTTGAATCACATTTTTATTTGCAGGAATGTTTTATATTTATTACATAAAGTAAATAAAATAAAAGTGAGGTAAACAAATGAAAATAATATATTGGAGTCAAACAGGAAATACAGAGGCAATAGCTGAATTAATTAAAATAGGAATAGAACAAGCTGGTAAAACAGCTGAATTAACACAAGTATCAGAAATATCAGTAGAGAATATTCTAAATGAAGAAATGCTAATTATAGGATGTCCATCTTGTGGTGTTGAATCTTTAGATGAAACTGAAATGGAACCATTCATTAGTTCATTAGAAGGAAAAATCGAAGGAAAGAAAATTGCACTATTTGGTTCATATGGATGGGGAAATGGTGAATGGATGGATGAATGGGAAGAAAGAATGAAATCATATGGTGGAATTCTTATAAGTGAAGGCTTAAGAATAAATGAGGCCCCTGAAGATGAAAATGAATGTATAGAATTTGGTAAGCTTATTGCGAATCAATATAATTAAAAAAATCCATGATAAACTATCATGGATTTTTTTAATTTATCATATCTATTATTTCATTTTCAGACATTGAAGAATCACAACGAATTTCAATATTGCCATGCTTCTGGACAATAAATCCAGGGACAGTTACAATATTATATTTATCTCTAAAAGAAGTAATTTCTTCATCAGAGGAGTCAGCACTATTAATGTAATAAATTGATGTATTTATTTCACTTTTTATGCTGCTTAATTTTTTAGCAAATTTACGACAATATGGACATGTTTCTCGGCCAATATAAATAACGGCTAATTTATCTTTTAATAATAACTCCATTGCTTCTGCCGAAAAAATTTTCTTGAATGATTTAATATCTTCTTTATAGGTATCTTCATTAGTCATGATAAATCCTCCATAAGTATTAAAATACATTATTTATTTTTTATATAATTAGAAGAAAATATACTATATTTTTTAGTAAACAGAACTATTATGGAGATAGAGAATTATTTAGTATATCTCCATAAGAATGCTTTTAAGCTAAATGAAAACCTTATGAAAAGGGATAATAATCAAAGAGAAAAATTGACATAAAAAAAATGCAGCATTATAATTTATTGGAAGTAAAAGGAAATAGGGGTTGCTAATATGTTAAGTATTCTTAAAACTGCAATAATAACTATAATTATTTCATTTATTTCAGGAGTTCTCTTAGATTATTATAGAAATTATGCTCCTAGAATAGTATGTAATATTGGAAGAACTAAGGTAATAAAAAGAGACAACAAAAAAGAAAAGATTTATTTTCTTACTATTAGAAATATTTCTAAAAAGACAATTCACGATTTAAATATTAATATTACTGCTAATTGCAATAACTTAAAACTTCATAATTCAAAAATTACTAACGGGTTAAAATATGATATTTCAAATGAAAATAATATGTATAATATTTCAGTGCCTTTCTTAAGCAAAAATGATGAATTTACTACTAAAGTTTTATTAGAAGAACAAAATGATTTAAAAGTTAAGCCAAGTATAAGTTTACGTTCACCTGAAAATTTTAAAAGAGTAGATAAAAGTAAAGCTGATTATTTTAAAGATACTAATAGGGAAAGCAATAGCGATAAAATAGAAGAGATATTATTTAGAAATAAAAAGGTAATAATCGGAGTAATATCAGTGCTTGTAGTTGCATTTGCTGGAATTATGGTAAAAGAATATTATAATAATTTGAATAACAATAGTAAAATTTATGAAAATACAAATAACTCAAGTAATATATTAAATAGTCCAAGTACAAACACAAATTCTAATAATAATACTGCTAATGTAGTGCCAGATAATAATAATTTACGGCAAAGTGGGAATGAAGGAGATGGGAGCAGCAATTATGATAATAGCAGCAATATTTATTCAACGGAACCTAATAGTACTTTAGGAGATGAAAGTGAAACAAATGAAAAGCAAAATCAAAATGATGATGAAAACTCAAATGAAAATCAAACACAAGCTGAAGAGCCAGCTAGTGGAGTAAATGATACTTCTACTGAAGGCAGTAGTGGAAATCTTAATAATGAAAAAGAAAGTAATGGTACAGGAGAAACCTCTAATAATGAAGATACATCACAAAATAGTCAATCTTCTGATAATTCGGCAAATAATAATTCAACTTCTGGCGATGAATCTGGACAGGGTAATAGTTCTGATAATCCTGCTCCAACTGCTTCAGGAAATACAGAAACAGGTAATGGAAGTGGCAATGTAAATGAGAAAACTCCATAATAAAAAAATATATATAATTATAAAGATAGCACCAAATAAAAAAATCCATGATAAAATATCATGGATTTTTTATTAGTTAAATATATTTTAGTATTATCTCGCAATCCATTCTTTTACTGCTGGATTTTGACATGCGCATGAATCAGCATCTGTTTTAGTTACACTTTGAATTCTACGATGGGCAAACTGTTGAGCATACTATAAATAAAGAAGGTAGTAATATTACTGGTATAGGCAATGAAGTAATAGATGATGATAATCAAGGGGATGATGGAGAAAAACCAGGGGAAGAAACAAAGCTGATGCAATAAGAGGTATCCTAAGTGGAAAAATAACAACAAAAAAGCCATCAACTATGCTACAATTACATTCTAATGTAACTTTAATAATAGATCAGGAAATTAAAGAAGAGTTAGATAAAATATAAATTGTCAGCTAAGGGGTGCCATAAATGATAATAACTAATTGTAAAATTATTTATTTAGATAAAATAGAAGAAGGTTCAGTATTAATAGAAGAGGGAAAAATAAAAAAGATAAATCCTGAAAGCTATGGTGATAGTGAGGTATTTGATGCTGAAGGGCTGTTTCTTGCCCCAGGTTTTATAGATGTTCATATCCACGGTGCTGGAGGGTGTGATACCATGAATGGTACTACAGAAGCTCTTAATGTTATTTCAAAGTCAATTATGGAACATGGCACAACATCATTTCTGCCAACTACCATGACAGTTGCTGTTGAAGAAATAAATAAGGCAATGAAAGCTATAAAACAGCTGAAAGAAGAAGGGACAGCTGGCGCTAATATTTTAGGTTGCCATTTAGAAGGACCATTTATTAGTCCAAAAGCTATTGGTGCTCAAAATCCTAAATATTTATTAGAGCCAACAATAGAAAATTATGAAAAGATGATTGAAGGCTGTGAAGATGCAGTGGTTTCAATTACCTTAGCACCAGAAATTCCAGGAGCTAAGGAACTGATAAATTATCTTTCTAAAAAGGGAGTAGTATGTTCAGCAGGTCATACTAAAGCAACCTATAATGAGATAATTGAAACTATTAAATATGGGCTTTCACATTCAACGCATTTATACAATGCAATGACTGGTTTTAATCATAGGGAGCCAGGAACTGTTGGTGCTATATTTGATAGCGAGATAACTACAGAGACAATAGCAGATGGAATACACATTGCATATCCAGCTTTAAAGCTTGCTTATAAAGTTAAAACTACTGATAAGGTTATGCTGGTAAGTGATTCTATGATGGCGTGCTGTATGAAGGATGGAAGGTATTCATTAGGGGGACAGCAGGTAGATGTGGTAAATGGAGCTGCCAGACTTAAAAATGGGTCGTTGGCAGGATCTGTACTTACCATAGATAGAGCTATTGAAAATATATATAAGAATTGTGACATTCCTTTATATGAAGCAGTAAAAATGGCTACATATAATCCAGCAAAACATTGTAAAGTAGAGATGTTTAAAGGATTGATAAAAGAAGGTTATGATGCAGATTTAGTATTGTTTAACGAAAATATCCAGATTAAAAAAGTATTTATTAACGGAAGAGAAAAATATAGCAATTAATAATAGTGTTATATGTAAAAAAACAAAAGGGGAAATATATTACCTAATTTATTTATTTCAAAAGTATGTAAAAAAAGTTAAAATATATATGTTGCAGAAGTGAATTTAATTATTTATAAATAGGGGGAATATATATGAGATTTAAAATATTACATACTAACGATATACATAGCAATTTTGAGAATTTTGCTAAGATAACTACTAAAATAAAAGAGTTAAAAGATGAAAACACTTTGATATTAGATGCCGGGGATTTCCATGATTTTAAAGATATAATGCTTCAAGGAACAGCGGGAGCAGCAGGTGGAAAGCTTTTAGAGGAAGCAGGCTACGATGCGATAGCCATTGGTAACAATGAGGGATTTGAAGGTATTAACAGGATAGAAATTATGACTAAGAATGAAAATATACCTTTTTTATCATGCAATATAGTTAAATTAGATGGTCATAAGATAGAAGGTGTTAAAAAAAGCATAATAATAGAAAAAGGCGGCGTAAGATTTTTAATAATAGGAACTTCTCCTAACTATGATGTATTTTTTAATCTTATGGGCATGGATACATTAAATTATAAAGAAGCAATACAAAAAGAAATAGAAGATAATGCAGGAAAATATGATATCTGCATTTTACTTTCTCATTTGGGACTTAGAGAAGATAAGGACATTGCAGAAACTATGGAGGGTATTGATATTATAATAGACGGACATAGTCATATACTAATGGAAGAACCTTTGGTTATAAATAATACTATTCTCCATATGTCAGGATGTTATGGGGAAAATTTAGGTATATTTGAATTTGAATATGAGAAGGGAATTAGAGATTTTTCAGGAATTAATATAAAAATAGAAAATACTGAAATGGATAAAAATATTCTAAATCTGCTGAAGATTAATAGAAATATTGCGGAAGAAAATCTAGGGACACCACTTTACTCAATAAACCAGCATATATGGCATGATGTAGTGGAAGAAAATCCAATAACTAATTTATTGGCTGATGCATTAAGAGATAAATTAAAATGTGATATTGGATTAATTAACAGCGGAGTTATTAATGGAGGCATAAGAAAAGGGGAAGTATCATTTAAGAAACTTATTGAGATATGCCCATCTCCTTTAAATCCTACATACATGGAGATAAAGGGAAAATATATTAAAGAAGCACTACAGCAGTCATTAGATCATGAAGTATGCTATAAAGACGGTAAGGGACCAGGCTGTAGAGGTAAATATCTAGGAAGGCTTCATATTTCAGGTGCAGTTATTAAATATAAGGATAAGAAGATTAAGAGTATACTTTTAGCAGGGAAAGAATTAGAAGAGGACAAGTATTATACTGTAGCAGCTGGTGATAATTTACAAAGGGGTACAGGATATACTTCCTTACAAAATAATAAAAATGAAAGATATAATCCAGAATATCTTAGGATATTACTTAAAGAGTATTTAGCTAAAGATGATTTTTTTAGCAGATCATTTGAGGATAGGTGGATTGAGGAGAGATAGTAATTATGGGAATGTCAAGGGGAAGAGACCTAACTGAGGGAAATGTCTTTAAGCTTATTTTAGAATTTTCTATTCCGCTGTTATTAGGAATGCTTTTTCAGCAGTTCTATAGTATGGTGGATACAATTATTGTTGGCAGATATTTAGGTGTTAAAGCGTTAGCTGCTGTAGGTTCAACAGGGTCAATAAATTTTATGATAATAGGCTTTTGCATGGGTGTCTGCAATGGCTTTGCCATACCAATAGCTCAGAAATTTGGTGCTAAAAAATATAAGAAGTTAAGAAAATATGTATTTAATAGTGCATTCTTATCAGCTATTTTTGCCATAGTGATGACAGTTATTGTATGTGTTTTATGTAATAATATTCTACTATGGATGAATACACCTTCAGATATCATTAAAGGTGCATATGAGTATATCTTTGTAATATTTTTAGGAATACCTGTAATTTATTTATATAATATTTTATCAGGAATAATACGTTCACTTGGTGATAGTAAAACACCATTGTATTTTTTACTTATTTCTTCAGGATTAAATATTCTTCTTGATTTGTTATTTATCATAGAGCTTCACCTAGGGGTGGCAGGCGCAGCCTGGGCTACAGTAATTTCACAAGCTATAGCAGGTATATGCTGCCTTATATATATGAGAAAAAGGTATGAAGTACTTAAATTTGAAAAAGATGAACTTAAGATCAGTGGCAGATGCATTAAGAAATTATGCTATATGGGAATTCCTATGGGACTTCAATATTCAATAACAGCAATAGGAAGTGTTGTGCTGCAGACTGCCGTAAATGGATTAGGATCTGTAATAGTTGCTGCTGTTACTGCAGCACAAAAGATTTCTGGACTTTTATGCTGCCCATTTGATGCACTAGGATCTACCATGGCAACATATAC
>CAKVNP010000069.1 GCA_934777095.1 uncultured Clostridium sp.
AAACAGTTCATGTATGTACAAGATGCCTTAGATCTGGTAAGGTTGAAAGAGCAATATAAGTTCAAATAAAAAATGCAGTTGAGTAATCAATTGCATTTTTTATTTTTGTATAAAATTCTAAAAATCACCAAGATACCTACAACACTTATGTAGAATTCATTAATTACAAGTTGCTTATCCTGTCAAACTACAAAACAATTCAGCCCTCTACAAGAAATTATCTAAAAGATAATTTCAAGTCTCATCACCATTTTCTTGCCGTAGGCAACATTCACCGCGTCAGCCTTCCACCTGCCACCCTGGCACCATTCACCTGCGCAGCAACATTCACTTGTTCCAGCAACATTCACCTGCATAGGCAGCATTCACTTGCCTTTAGGCACTTATTCATTTTCTCCTAAAAAACTTTATAAATGCTGATAAAAATTTAGGCAGCTTAATAGCAATAATCTTCATAGAATTCACCTCCAAAAAAATCACCTTCTCCTTAGTATTTATTTTATGCATACTTATAGGATAAGGTGACTACTTTTTTAAATTTTTTATTATTAGTCTTTAGAATAAATTACAAGTATTATTCCGTTTTTAAATGATATTTTTATAGTATCTTCTATAAATTCATTTGATACAGTTCTGTTATCTCCCACTTCGAGGGCATATCCTTTCAAAGGATACTTAGCGCCTTCAATGTTAAATCCATTTACTTTTCCTGTATACGCTAAGAATGAGATATATTTATATCTTTTATCTCTGATTACTTCCATGTCATGTTCCGCCAGAAACATTTTATTTGTATCATTTATAATTACTGCTTTTACGCCTCTTATAGCTGCCTTTCTTAATAGTCCAAAGTTAGCAAAAGTATGATCAAGCCTGCTTCCAGTCACTGCTGCTATAACAATTTCCTCAGCGCCCTTTTCAATTGCCAACTCTAAAGCAATATCAGAATCAGTAGAATCCTTTTCACAATTATAGCTGATTTTAACTGCTCCTAAGGCTTCCAGTGAATCTATAATATCTTTATCCGCTGAATCAAAATCTCCAACTATATAGTTAGGTTTAAGATCAGCTTGAAATAAATACTCACAACCTCTATCAGCACCAATGATAATTTCCGCATCTTTAGCTGCGTCAATAAGCAATTCTGCTGAAGGTTTTTCTCCTCCTGCAACTATAAGTGCCTTCATATTAAATACCTCTTAACGCTTTTATATTTTCTTCAATCTGACCATTCTTAAATACTGCTGAACCAGCAACTATTACATTTGCGCCAGCCTCTATTACATCTTTTACATTGGTAGCATCTATTCCACCATCAACCTGAATTAATAAATCATCATTTACATCTTTGCTTAATTCTTTTACTTCTCTTATTTTATCAAGACTATATGTAATGAACTTCTGTCCACCAAATCCTGGATTAACAGACATTATTAATACCATATCTAATTCTGCAATAATATTTTTTAAAACTGAAACTGGTGTACCTGGATTTAATGCTACTGCAGCTTTAACACCTTTAGACTTAATATATTGAATTGCTCTGTCAATATGTTTTTCCGCCTCATAATGGATAGTTATTAAATCCGCTCCTGCTTCAATAAAATCATCAATATAAGCTGATGGATTTTCTATCATTAAATGTACATCAAAAACTTTATCAGTTTTATTTCTAATCGCCTTAATTATTGGCATTCCAAAGCTAATGTTAGGCACAAAGTGGCCATCCATTACATCTATATGAATAAAATCTGCTTCAGCATTATGAAGCCTTTCAATATCCCTTCCTAATTCTGCAAAATCTGCCGATAAAATCGATGGTGCTATCTTAACCATTAATATTTCCTCCCATTCATTATCTCTTCTAATGTTCTTATATAAAACTCATATCTAAATTTATTTATTATGCCCTCTTCTACTGCCTCTTTTACAGCACAGCCTGGCTCCTTATAATGAAGACATCCTCTAAATTTACATGAATTGTTTAATTCATTAAATTCAGGGAAGCTATACTTTAAATCATCTTTTTCAATAAATGTTACTTCCAGTGTAGAAAAACCTGGTGTATCAACTATGTACCCATCTTCAACATCTATTAGCTCGCTATGTCTTGTTGTATGTTTTCCTCTTCCTATCTTATCTGAAACTTCTCCCGTCTGCATATGATAGCTTTCCTTTAATGTATTTATTAATGTTGATTTACCAGCTCCTGAAGGCCCACATAATACTGTAACATTACCTTTCAGGCGTTCTCTTAAGCTTTCTACTCCAATACCTTGTTTTGCATTAATAAATAAAACTTCGTATCCGATAGCATTAATTTTCTCTTTAACAATTGTCTTTTCTTCTTCACTTACTAAATCAACCTTATTTAAACATACAATGGCTTCAATATTATTATGTTCACATAGCACTAAAAACCTGTTTAAAAGATCAAAATTAATATCAGGATTTTTAATTGAAAATACTACGAAAGCTTGCGTTACATTAGCAACTGTAGGTCTGACAAGTTCAGAACTTCGTTCATATATGTCTTCAATAACACCTTTACCGCCTTCTACCGTTATTTCAACATCGTCACCTACCATAGGCTTCATATCTTTATGCCTGAACTTCCCTCTTGCCTTACACTCAATTAGTCCTTCCTGAGTTTTAATGTAGTAAAAACCACCTATACCTTTTATAATCTTTCCTTTCATATTACCTCCAAGTTTTTTACTCTCCCTATCTATAATAAACAATTTAAATAAAAAAATGCAATTATTTTCTTAAAAAAATTTAAAACTCTCCCAGGATTTTTAATAAAAAAATAACTGTTTAATATCCTTAGAATATTAAACAGCTATAACTAAGTAAATACATTACATTCTTTAAAAATTATTAATCTTCTGTAGTAGGTTGTGGATCAGGAATATCTTTATCTCCACTATTATCATTATTATCATTATTACCAGTTCCAGTGCTTGAACCACTGCCTGAGCCGGTTCCAGAACTATTTCCTGAACCACTGCCTGAGCCGCTTCCAGAATTACTTCCTGAACCGCTTCCTGAGCCACTGTTATCTCCACTACCACTATGATTATCATCTACTGGTGTAGAAGGTATTTCTTGAATCTGCAATTTAACCTTCTGACCTTTTTTAATTGTTTCTGTAAAATTAGTTACTTTATATAACTCATATTCATTAGCAGCAGGATTTCCACCGCTTATAGTATATTCTATACCTGCATCCTTTAACGCTTTTATAGCTTCTGCTAATCCCATATTTCTATATAAATATTTATTTACATCAATGTCAGGTTCGACAAACTTACCAATTGTAATATCTACAGTAGTCCCCTCTTCTAATTGAGTTCCTGTATCATAAGACTGGCCTAAAACAATTCCATCTTCATTTTCATTAGAAGTTTCCAGTTCCTTAACATTTCCTAATTTTAAATTAGAATTTTCTAATACATTTTTAGCAGCATCTTTACCTAAAGTCATTAAATTAGGCATATATGTGTATTTAGTTTCTGGCCCTGCACTAATTACCAATTCAACAGTAGTACCTTTTTCAACTTCAGTATTCTTTTCTGGTGACTGGCTAATTACATTACCAGCTTCAACACTATCACTGTATTGTTCAGTAACATTGTAATTTAAATCTAAATTAGATAGCTTAGCTTTAGCAGCATTACCAGAAATATCTCTTACATCAGGTACAACTACTTTTTCTACGCCAGCTGAAATTGTCACATAAATTGTACTATTAGTCTTCACCGTAGTATTTGCTACTGGATTTGTTGCAACTATCTGGCCTTCAGGATATTGTTCACTATTCACTTTTTTCTCTACTTGCAGCTTAATCTTTAAAGATTCTAGCTCCGCTCTTGCCTGTTCTTCAGTCTTACCAGCTAAATCTGGCAGCACAACATCCTTTTCTCCACCTAGAAGCATCATGCCTGCAGGTATTGCAATAGCCATTAACAATACAATTATCAGTGTAGTTATGATAACTTTTTTTCTTTTTCCACCATTGGTATTTTTTCTTGCAGCCTTCGCAGGTTTTCTTTCTTCTGCTTCGTCATCATCATATCCATTTTCATCTTCATCAAAATCATCATCTAACTCATCATCGTCATTAACAAACTCTTCGTTCTTAACTTTATTTTCGTTAGTCTTTCCTATTTTGCTGCTATTCATTTGTTCATCTGTTATCGGACTCATTATTATAGTCCTACTATCATCTAAATTAGCCTTAGCAGCAATTATAACATTAGGATCATCTTTTATTTTTTGAAGGTCAGTCATCATTTCCCTGCTGCTTTGATACCTATTAATAGGTTCTTTACTGATAGCTTTTAAAATTAATGCATTTAAACTATCAGGAATTGATGCTGTTATTTGTTTTGGTGGAACTGGCTGCTCTTGTATATGCTTTAAAGCAATTGTAACAGGTGATTCTCCATCAAAAGGCAGTCTGCCTGTCACCATTTCATATATTACAATTCCTAAAGAATATAAGTCTGTTCTTGCATCAACAAATGTTCCTTTTGCCTGCTCTGGTGATAAATAATGAGCAGACCCCATAATTGTCGTAGTATTAGTGATAGTTGATGCTGTAGTGCTTTTAGCTATCCCAAAATCAGTTACTTTTACATCCCCGTTTTCAGTCACTAATATATTCTGAGGTTTTATATCTCTATGGATAATATTATTTTTATGGGCACATTCTAACGCCTTTGCAATTTGTATAGCGATATTAATAGCTGTAGTATATGCAAGTTTCCCACTATAAACTATTAACTCCTTTAAAGTCTTTCCGTTAACATACTCCATTACAAAATATTCAGTATTGCTATCTTCTTCATGTCCTACATCTAAAACATTCACTATATTAGTATCTGATAAATTTGCAATTGCTGTAGCCTCTCTTTTAAATTTTTCAGCAATTTCTACATTGTCAGAAAACTCTTTTTTTAATATCTTAACAGCAACTAATCTATTAAGTTTCTTGTCTCTTGCCTTATAAACTATTGCCATTCCGCCTTCGCCTATATTTTCAATAAGCTCATATCTATTTCCTAAAACTTCACCGATCATTTTACACCTCTCCTCCAAATAGCAAAACAGTAATATTATCTTTTCCACCTCTAGATTTAGCTAGCTCTATCATTTCGCTGCACGCATTATTTAAGTCATTATTACTGTTAATAATTTCAATAAACTCTTCCTTCATTACCTCATTTATTAAACCATCAGTACATAATAAAAACATATCATATATATTTTTCCCGACTTCAAATATATCCACTTCTAATGATAGCGTAGTTCCTAAAGCTCTCGTAATAACATTTTTCTTTGGATGGACTCTTCCTTCCTCTTCAGTTATTGCTCCTAAATCTATCAGTTCTTGGACCCAAGAGTGATCTTTTGTAATTTTAACAATTTCTTTCCCCTTAATTCCAAAAGTACAGCTATCACCAACATTAGCAATTTGAATTTTATCCCCTAATATCAAACAGCCTGTAATAGTTGTGCCCATACCTTTGTATTCAGAATTATTATAAGACATATCATAAATACTTTTATTAGCATATTTAATTGCTTCTTTAAAAAGATTTTTATTCTCTATATCAAAATGTTCTTCTACATATTCTAAGATGGATTCAACGGCTAGCTTACTAGCAACTTCACCAGCATTATGCCCCCCCATACCATCTGCCACGATATAAAGTTTATAATCCTTTTTTTCAATATATGCTGCATAATCTTCATTTAAATCTCTTACAATGCCAGCATCACTCTTTATTCCTACCATATAAACCTCTCCTATTCTTTGTTCTCTAAATAGCTCCTTCTTAATTGGCCACAAGCAGCATTAATATCAGTACCCATTTCCCTTCTTAAAGTCACTTCAATTCCATTTTCCTTTAAGATAGCTTCAAAATCATTTATTCTAGCTTTTGATGGTCTCTTTAAAGTATTTTCCTTTATTTCATTTACAGGAATTAAATTTACATGACATAACATTCCTTTAAGTAATTTAGCAAGTGATTTTGCATCTTCCCTGCCATCATTAACGTCTGATACAAGTGAATATTCAAAGGTTATTCTTCTACCAGTTTTATCTATATAATATCTACACGCATCTAAAATTTCACTTATAGAATATTTATTTGCTATAGGCATTATCTCTCTTCTCTTTTCATCGCTAAATGCATGAAGAGAAATTGCAAGTGTAATACTCATTTCTAAATCTGCTAATTCCTTAATTTTAGGTACTAGCCCACATGTTGATAATGTAATATGTCTCTGCCCAATATTTAAGCCATACTCTGCATTTGCAGCTTTTAAAAACTTTACTACATTATCATAGTTATCTAATGGTTCCCCACTCCCCATTAATACAACATTGGATATTCTTTCTCCTAAAAACTTCTGTGCAACTAATATTTGTGATAATATTTCTCCAGAAGTTAAATCTCTAATACGTCCCCCTAAAGTAGAAGCACAGAATTTACATCCCATTCTGCACCCTACCTGAGTAGAAATACAAATGGAATTTCCATGCTTATATTTCATAAGAACACATTCAATAAGGTTATTATCTTTTAATGCTAAAAGCATCTTTTTAGTTTCATCTACATTAGATTCATATATATGTTCTATTTTAGGAATTTCTATAGCAAAATTCTCTGCTAATTTTTGTTGAAGAGATTTAGGAATATTTTTCATTTCTGAAAAACTCCATACCTCTTTATATATCCAAGAGAAGACCTGCTTTGCTCTAAAAGCAGGCTCTCCATTTTCTTTCATCCAGCATTGTAATTCTTCTAATGTAAAATCTAATAAGTTATTCATTAAATCACCTACTATTTTTTAACTATTTTACAAATAAAGAATCCATCCATATATTCATTTGGTAGTACTGTTAATGAACCATCTTTATTGTAAAGGAAGTTTTCCATATTTCCTAAGAATATTTTTTCTACTGAAGCATCCTTATGTTTATTTAAGAACCATTCAATGTTTTCTTCATTTTCTTCTTTATTTAAAGTACAAGTTGAGTAAATCATAGTTCCCCCACTCTTTAAATATTCCCATGCATTATCCATAATTGCTCTTTGAGTAGGTACAAGTTCTTTTAAAGATTTTCTAGTCTTATTCCATTTTATTTCTGGTTTCTTTCTAATAATTCCGATTCCTGAACATGGAACATCAATTAATACTTTATCTGCTGAAGCAACAAACTTAGAATTTAATTTTGTAGCATCCATAGCTTCTGCAGTTATATTATTTAAACCTAATCTTTCAGCGTTTTCTGTAATTAATGATAATTTATTTTCATGAAGATCAAATCCATAAACCTTGCCTGTTCCATTTAAAAGTTCAGCCATGTGTGTAGTTTTTCCACCTGGAGCTGCACATAAATCTAAAGCACACTCATCTTCTTCTAAATCTAGAAGAGGAGCTACTAACATAGCACTTTCGTCTTGAACTGTTATTAAGCCTTCTTGGAATAATGGGTTATTTTCTATTGAACTTCCACCCTTGATGATAATAGCTTCTGGACATGCATATCCTTCTTCAACATCGTAGCCCATTTCTTCTAATCTTTCAAAAACATCATCAAAATCTGCTTTTGTATTATTTACTCTTACAGTTACCTTTGGAGTTTGGTTTAATCCCATAAGTATCTTTCTTCCATCTTCTTCACCATATTGTTTGTAGATCATTCTAATAAACCATGGCTCATATGAATATTGATATGCTAATCTATCAATTATTCCATTGCTTACTTCAATATCATCTGGATTTTTAGTGTAGCTTCTTAATATTCCATTAACAAGCTTTGCATTTTGTTCAGATGATTTTTTAGCAAGCTCTACTGCTTCATTGCAAGCCGCAAATTCTGGAACCTTATCTAAAAAATGCATTTGATATATTGCAATTCTTAGTATATTTAAAACTTCCTTATCCATTAGGTTAATATCTTTTACAAAGTTTGAAATTATAGTATCTAGCGTATTTTTTCTTCTTAATGTTCCATATACTAATTCTGTAACTAAAGCTCTGTCTTTATCTTCTAAGTCAGATGCATTTAGCTCTCTTGAAAGGACAATATTTGAATAAGCTCCTTCCTCTAAAACTCTGTTTATAATATTTAATGCTACTTCTCTACTGTTCATAAAATACCTCTTAATCGTTATTTCTATTGCTTAATGCAATTAATCTTAATAATTGTGTTACTGACATTAGTGCTGCTGCTACATATGTCATAGCTGCTGCACTTAAAACCTTCTTAGCACCCTTTACTTCATCTCCATACAATATAGATCTACTTTCAAGAATTTCTAAAGCTCTTCTTGATGCATTAAACTCTACAGGTAATGTTACCAGTTGGAAAATTACTGTTGCAGAGAAAAATATTATACCTATTGTAGTCAATCCTGGCAATGATAAAAATATTCCTAATATAAATAATATCATAGATGCCTGGCTTGCAAAATTTACTCCTGTTGCAATTGTTGTTCTAAGTACCAATGGTTTATATTGGACACTATGTTGTATTGCATGGCCTACTTCATGAGCAGCAACTCCCGCTGCAGAAATAGAAGATCCATGGTAAATATCTCTTGAAAGACGTATTACTCTTTTCGATGGATCATAATGGTCTGATAATTCACCACCTGTTTCCACAACTGGAACATCATAAAGCCCTGCTCCATCAAGAATCATTCTGGCAATCTGCTGTCCAGTATATCCATTAGCATTTCTTACTTCTCTATATTTTCTATATGTGCTGCTTACTTTTGCCTGTGCCCAAAAAGAAACTATTAAAGCAGGAATAAGTAATATCATCGTACTATCATAATAAAAAGGATATATCATA
>CAKVNP010000070.1 GCA_934777095.1 uncultured Clostridium sp.
ATAGATGAATTTGTACAGCAGATAGCAGATGAAAATAAAACTGAGTCAGTAAATGCTTCAGCAGAAGTTGTAGGTGGGGCAGTAAATGTTACAGATGGTGCTGTAGGATATGAAATTGATAAAGATGCATTAGTAGAAGCAATAAAATCTCAAATAACAGCAAAAAACGGTGGACAAGATATAGCTTTAGAAGCAGAAATCAATGAAGTTCAGCCTTCAATTACTTCAGAAGCATTGAGAAGTATTGATACAAAAATATCAAGTTTTACTACTTATTTTTCAGCAGGACCTAGTGGAAATAATATTCAAACAGGTGCAGGATATGTTAATAATACTTTGGTAATGCCAGGAGAAGAATTTTCTTGTACAGATGCCATAGGACCAACCACTTATGATAGAGGATTTGGAGATGCAAATACTTATGTTAGTGGACAAGTTGTAAAAGGTGTTGGTGGAGGCGTGTGCCAAATTGCCACTACTGTTTACAATGCTGAATTAAGAGCAGGATTAATTCCAACTGAAAGACAAAATCATATGATGACAGTTGGTTATATCGGTATCGGTTTAGATGCTACTTTGGCAGATAACTTGATAGATTTAAAATTTGAAAATACTTTTGATTATCCACTTATTGTGGCTGCTTCTTCAACTTCAACATCATTGACAGTTGAGGTTTGGTCTAATTCACAAGCAACCGGTGGATGCACTTATGAACCAAGAGTAATTGCCAGTGATTCTCTACATTGTGTAACTTACTTAGATGTTTATGATGCAGCGGGGAACTTAATAAATAGTATTTATTTAAATGAAAGTAACTATCAGCCTTTTAGTTAATTATTTAAAGCTAGTATATATTTTTATACTAGCTTTTTTTTATTTGGATAAACTAATAAAAATTAATCATGACTACATTAATGCAGGAGGTGTGAAATAGTGGCAAAAAGATTTAGGTATTTATTATTAAGTCTGCTAGCAATGATTATAATGAGTGGCACAAAAGCAGATGCGATGATTAATGACGAAAGAGAAGATAAACAAAATTTATTGATTCTGCTGTTATCATATCCAGAATATATCACGGATGTAGAGAGAGGGAATGATGGTTACATATACATAGTAATGTCAGATGGAACAAAGATAATTTATGATGACAAAAAAGAAAAAAATAGTGAAGAGGTTTTTTATAAGCCAGATATCCAGGATGGATTAGACATAAAATATCCATTAGAAAAAATCACAGCGGTATATGATAAGGATCCAGGAAGGTTAAGAAATTATGCTTTATTAAATGCTGTTTATGGAAAAAATAAAGGAGAAATAGAAAAGAATTTAATTAATGTATCTACCATGTATGGCAATATATTATTTAATAAGCAGAATAAAGCTGCAGTGATGTTAAAAAAATCACTGGATCAAATTTATGAAGAAGCTAAAAAGAATAATAATATCGGACAGTATGTATATCCTATTAGCGGGACTTTTAATTATAGAGTAATACAAGATACTGGAATGTTAAGCCCACATGCTTATGCATTGGCAATAGATTTGAATAGAAACGATGCAGATTATTGGAAGTGGGTTGATGAAGAAAAGGGGAGTAAAAGAATTGCAGAATATCCCGCAGAAATTGTTCGCATATTTGAGGAAACTGGATTTGTCTGGGGTTGAAAGTGGAAACATTTCGATATACTACATTTTGAATATAAACCGGAAATAATTCTGAAGGCAAAATATTTTGGAGATAAAGATAGAAGTGGCGATTGGTATGAAGGTGCTCCAAATGATGAAGATACTATGCAGAAAATAGAAAAAATCGAAAAAGTTTTTAGTTAAGGAGTTGATAATAGTGAAAAGAAGAAAATATAACGTTATCGATAGAATGGGAGCAGAAGTAGAAGGTGCTAATACTTCAATAATAAATGTTGAAGAAATAGTAAATAACAAGAGTAGAAAGATATCAGATAATGTAGAATTGGAATTAATTGCATTGACTCAAAATAAGAAAGAAAGCTAATAACAAAAAATTAAGAAAAAATTAAGTAAATATAAAGTGTATTTTAAGTAAAAAAGGGTATAATTGAAATAAAGGAAAAATAAATTAGTACGATAATTTAATAAATCAATAATATTTATTAAAGAATATTTAGTCTTAAATTTTATCTAAGAGGTGAGAGGCATGGGAAGTAATAATAGTAAAAAACTTATTTTTGGAGCGTTATCAGCAGTAGCAGCTTCAGTAGCAGCAGGAGCATTAGTTAAGAAAAACATAATAGATAAAAAGAATGATAAAAAGTCTCACAAGCAACCTAAGGAAAAGAAAAGTAAAAGTATATATTATACAGTGTCATTAAATGATATTTATGACCCTTATAATGATCATACATTATCAGAAGATGATATGATAGATGAAATAAAAAAAGAAACATCATTATAATTATAAAATATTTAATTTAACTGAATTTAATGTTGAAAGAACTATGTATATATTTACATAGTTCTTTTTGTGTTGGGAAAATAGTTGAATATAACAAATGTTATGTAGAAATAAGCAAGATAATAAATAAAAAAGTAGTTATTATGGTAAACAAGCCCTTTATTACCGTAGTAAATTATGCTATAATTACCATTGTTATAATTCAGAATGGAGGATTTGTACATGAAACATATAAAAACTATAAACAAAACTAACATCAAGAATAGCTTATGTAAGCCAGGATGTAAGGAATGTGCAAACTCATGTCAATCAGCTTGCAAAACTTCTTGCACAGTTGCTAACTTAGAGTGTGAAAACTAATAAGTAAGATTATTTAGCTTAAGGGCAAGTTATCTACTTAATAAACTTTACAAAATGGTAAAGTTTAGTTCTAAAATGGCAGTAACTAGGCATATAGTTACTGCCTAAGCTTTATACTTTGAGTAATGGAAAATATTTAATATAAGTTTAAGCTTATTAAACTTAGGAGGTAAAAATTAATGGCATTAATTCATAAATTTAAGCAAGGAGATAATTTCTTTGTTTTAGATGTTAACACAGGGGCAGTTCATATAGTAGATGAACTAGTATATGATTTAGTAGATGATGATAAATTAAGAGATAAGGAAGAACTTATCGCTGAATTTGCAGATAAATACGGCAAAGAAACAATTGAAGAAGCTTATGGAGAAATTTTAGAGTTAATAAATGAGGAAATTCTTTATACTAATGATCAATATGAAGATATAGCACATTCATCAATGGATGATAGAGATTATATCAAAGCAGTATGTTTAAACATAATTCATGGATGTAATTTAAGATGTAAATATTGTTTTGCTGATGAAGGCGAATATCATGGACATAAAGGTGTAATGTCAGTTGAAACTGCTAAAAAAGCAATTGACTACGTTGTTAAGAGAAGTGGTCCTAGAAAAAATATCGAAATTGATTTATTTGGTGGAGAACCAACAATGATCATGGATAAGATAAAAGAGATAATTGCTTATGCTAGAGAAAATGAAAAAGCATGGGGTAAAAACATTAGATTTACAATGACTACTAATGCTACTTTATTAAATGATGATATGATGGACTTCATGGATAAAGAAATGGGTAATATTATTCTTTCATTAGATGGAAGAAAAGAAGTTAACGATAATGTAAGAATTAAAGTTGATGGATCAGGTTCATATGATGATATATTACCAAATATTAAAAAGATGATTGCTAAGAGAGATAAGAGAAAGACTTATTATGTAAGAGGTACTTTTACTCATGCTAATACAGATTTCTATGAAGATGTTAAGGCGATGGTAAATGAAGGATTTAGAGAAATATCAATTGAACCAGTAGTATTAGAAGATGGACATCCTTTAGCATTAACAGAAAGTGATCTGCCACAAATCTTTGAAAACTATGATAAGTTATATTATGAAATGGCAAGAAGAAAGAAAGAAGGAGATGAATTCAATTTCTATCACTTCAACATAGATTTAAATGGCGGACCATGTGTTTATAAGAGAATATCTGGCTGTGGAGCTGGCTTTGAATATGTAGCAATTACACCTCAAGGGGAAGTATACCCATGTCACCAATTTGTTGGTAAGGAAGAGTTTAAGTTAGGAAGTATTTATGATGATACTTATGATGCTGAATTAGGAAAGAAATTCAAAAAAGCTCATATATATAATAAGCCAAAATGTAAAAAATGTTGGGCAAGATTCTATTGTTCAGGAGGATGCCAAGCTAATAACTTTGCATTTAACGGTGATATGAATATTCCATATGAAGTGGGATGTAAAATGCAAAAGAAGAGAATTGAATGTGCAATTGCACTTAAAGCAGAATAGTAATAAAGTCTCAGCGTAAGCTGAGACTTTAATTTTAAAAGGAAGGATGTGTTTTAGTTGAAAGAGTATATAGATTATAAGTTAGCAAATGGTGTTAAATTAATATATAAAAATACGTTTTCACATTTAAGTTCTATTTCTATAGCTTTAGATGCTGGAGCAGGCAGGGATTTTAAAGAGAAACTTGGAATTGCTCATGTGACAGAACATATGATATATAAAGGAACTGCCAATAGAACTGAAGCAGAAATAAATAAAGCATTTAGTAGTATCTTTGGTTTTCAAAATGCAATGACGAATTATCCTTATGTAGTTTATTATGGGACTTTATTAGATGAAGATTTAGCTGAAGGTATTGAACTTTTTTCAGATATAATAACTAATCCATTACTTTCGGAAAATGGCTTCAAAGAAGAAATGGAAATTATTAAAGAAGAACTAAGGGAGTGGGATGAAGAGGCAGAACAATATTGTGAAGATCAATTGTTTATTAATGCTTTTAGCGATAGAAGAATTAAATATCCAATAATAGGTAGAATGCAGGATCTTGAACAGATAAACATCCAGGATGTTAAAGAATTTTATGCTTCATATTATTTTCCAGAGAATACTACAATAACAGTTATTTCAGCTGCTAGTTTTGATAAAGTTAAAGAAATCGTAGAGAAATATTTTGCTTCGTGGGAACAGAATGGTAAAATTGAACAGGATATTTTATTGGAAGAGCCTAAAGGTGGGAAATATATTGCAAAAAGAAATAATATAAATACTTCAAAAATTTTAATGGCTTTTTCTTTAAATGAGTTATCCATAAATGAATTAAAGTTGTTCAGGCTTTTTAACGAATACTTTGGAGAAGGAATTAATTCTCTGCTATTTGATGAGCTAAGAACTAAAAAAGCATTAGTTTATGATGTGCTGACTAAAATATCTAATGAAAATTATTTGAATTTATATAAAATTACTTTTAGCACAGCAAAAGAAAATGCTGATTTAGCGATTGAAACTATTAATAGAATCATCAAGAATTTAACAGAGATAATTAACAGCATGGAAGAAGAGGAAATAGAACAATTAGTTAAAAAAATGAAACTAAGAAGATATTTTATAGAAGAGCAAAGTATTAGGCTGGCTAATTTGTTATCAACTTATGATAGGATGTTTGGTGATTATAAAATATATCCTGCTGAAGTTGATTTTTCAAGTGTAGTAAAAAAGAAAGAAATAATAAGGGTAGTGGAAAAGCTCTTTAAAAATCCCTGCATACAAATTGTTGAAAATTAATTTAGCTTAGGTATATTATAAGTAGTAAATGATAAGAATATTAATAGAAGAGGTTAATTAATAACTAAAGTATGAATTAGCAAATGTGTGTACCTCCTCAAATTTAGTGTAAGAGCTATAATAATTTACTTTATAGCTCTTCTTTTTATTTTAGGAGAAATAAAAAATATGAAATGGAGTGGTAGATATGATAAAAAGAATTCCGTTGTTGGAGGAGGTTTTGAAATATAAAGAAGAAAAAAATCTTTTATTTTCAATGCCTGGCAATAAAAGTGGCCGAGCTTTTTTAATTGATGAAGAAGGAAAACGCTTTGCAGACAATATGGGATATTTAGATATTACAGAAGTAGATCCTTTAGATAATTTACATTATCCTGAAGGTGTTATTTTGGAGGCGGAACAACTTTTGGCAGAAACGTATGGAGTGAAAAAAGCTTTTTTCGTTGTAAATGGAAGTACTGCAGGTAATATGGCATCAATATTTGCTGCATTTAGTGAAGGTGATGAAATACTAGTTGAAAGAAATTGCCACAAATCAATTTATAATGCATTAATTTTAAGAAAGCTGAAAGTAATATATATTGAACCAGTTGTAGATCAGGAAAAGGGAATATTCCTGCCGCCTGATTATGAAAAAATAAATAAGGCTTTAAAGATGGCAAAGAATCCAAAGGGAATAATCTTAACTTATCCTAATTATTTTGGAATTACATATGATGTAGAGAAGATATTGCAGGAGCTAAAAAAGAAGGGAATGAAGGTTATTTTAGATGCGGCACATGGAGCTCATTTTGGAATAAGTGAAAAGCTGCCTAAAGCTATTTATAATATTCCAGATTATGTAGTAGTAAGTGCACATAAAACATTGCCTGCATTGACTCAAGGTTCTTATCTTTTGGTAAATAATATGGAAGATGATATTGAATTTTATTTAAGAGCATTTATGAGTACTTCTCCTTCTTATTTAATAATGTCTTCCTTGGATTACGCAAGGCATTATTTAGATTGCTATGGTAAAGAAATATATGAGGAACTTATTTGTAAAGCAGAAAAGTGGAAAAAGAAGATTAATTTATTAGGAAAAGTCACGATACTAGATAGCAGTGATTTATTAGGTGGCTACGACATAGATAAAAGCAGGTATTTAATAACTATGCCTAGGGGATATAGTGGACATAAATTAGCAGATTATTTTAGAGAAAACAGGATCCAATGTGAAATGAGTTTCGCAGCAGGGGTGGTGTTAATTTTATCACCTTGTAATGACGAAGATGATTTTAAAAAGATATATGATTTAATTGAAAAAATGGATTTAGCTATTTTACAGGAAAAAGATAATTCAAATTATGTTGAAATAATTCCTGAAAAAGTATTAGAGCCATATGATGTATTTAGAAAGGGATATAAGAATATTAAAATAAATGAATCAGAGGGAATGGTAGCTAAAGAATTTATAGTACCATATCCGCCAGGAATTCCATTAGTTTGTCCGGGTGAGAAGATTTCAAAAGAAACTATTGAAATTGTTAATGATTATTTATTGAATAATAGACAAGTAATTGGGATTGATGAAAATGAGAAAATAAAGGTTATTTATTAATTGTGGTATATTTTAATAAAATTAATAAAAAATATTAAAAATACTTAGTATATTATTATTTTGTATTTAGTTCTACTTAAAATAAATAAAGAAATAAAAAAACTGCGAAAAATGTAGAAAAACGTGCATAAAGAGATAGTATTTATTATAATTACAAATGTAAATTGTGAAACATGAGGAGAAATATATGAAAAAAAGGGCTTTACTATCTTTTTCTATAATAGCAGCTATTGTTTTATCAGGAATAATCTTTAGTACTTATGATAAAAAAGAGTATAAATATGAAAGATATATAAATGAAATAGAAACTAATTATGCAGCTACTGGGATGCTGGGTACAAGGGATTATGAAAATAGCATTCAGAAAATTAATCAAGAAGAAGAGTTAAATTCAGAAGAATATTTTTTGCTGGCTTATAGCAAAGAGTTACTTAATGATGATTTAATGAATGATTATTATAAGATGGCTGCAGTATCAGTTAACAAAGGTACAAATACTTTTGTTAAGTACTATAGTGCTAAAAGATATATTCAAAGCCTGCTAAATGATGGACAGTATGAAGAGGCTATTAATATAGTTAAAAATATATATAGCTGCTTTAGTGATAGTGAAGTTAATAAGTATCCTGAATATATAAAGGAAATAGTAAAAGAAGTTTTACATATACCTAATGGAAGAGAAGCTATTCTAGAAATATATGAAGATATTATTTATGGTGGTAGAAGAATTAAGACAAGCAGTTTAGTAAACTATAAATCTTCTTTAGTAGTGTTATACACCTTAAATGGGAATTATGCCAAGGGAATAGAAGTGGCCCTGCAAAATATTTCAGAAGCTTCAAAAAAAGAGTATGCATATTATAATGCAAAATCAATGGTTGATCTAGGAATAATATTTATGACTTTAAATAATTATGAGGATGGAAAGAAAACCATTGAAAATAGTCTTTCTATTGCTATAGATGATAAAGAGGCTAATGCATTTATTAAATGTTATGCGCTGATTAATTTATTAGATATTGCATTATATTTAGAGAATTCTGCTGAGATAGATGAAATATATTCAGAATTTAAGGAATACTATTATTTGCTTAATGAACAACAGCAAAATGAGTTAAAAACTGCCGGTATGCTTTGTGAGATAAAGAAGGATTTAATTGAAGATGATTTTGAAGCAGCTGAGGCTAAAATGGCGGAAGTTAAAAAATACTTATCATCAGATAGGACTTTATATTTTATAGATATAGAGCTTTATTATAATATTTTTTTATGGAGAATTATTAATTAATAATGATTCCGTTAAAGAGGCTATTGAACTTTATGAAAAAACATTATTGGAGCTTGAAGAAAAAGAAAATTATCAATATAAAAAGATACTAATTAAAAATTTAGTATTGGCTTATGATAAGATAGGTAATTTCAGCAAAAAATATAATTACCTACAAGAACTATTTGATCAGGCGGAGTTAGAAGGCGAAGTTATTAATGATGATTATACTAAGTATGCTATGCAGAAATATGAGCATAATTTGAATCTAGCTAAAGAAAATGATGCTAAATTAAAAATATATATCATAATATTCACTATGATAATAGTATTTGTAGTATTGGCAGTTAGAGCATATATG
>CAKVNP010000071.1 GCA_934777095.1 uncultured Clostridium sp.
GTCATACATTGGGTAAATGCACCATTTATCACCTGTATTGTGATGAGTTGCATGAGCAATTCTATAGATTATTGGATCTCTCATATTAAGGTTTGGAGATGCCATATCAATTTTAGCTCTTAAGACTTTTTCTCCATCAGCAAATTCACCATTTTTCATTCTTTCAAATAAATCTAGGTTTTCTTCAACTGATCTATTTCTATATGGACTTTCTTTACCAGGTTCAGTTAACGTACCTCTATATTGTTTTGCTTCTTCAGGTGTTAAATCACATACGTAAGCTTTGCCCTTCTTGATTAAAAGAACTGCTTTTTCGTACATTGTATCGAAGTAGTCAGAAGCAAAGAATAAATCATTCCAGTTTCCACCTAACCATTTAACATCTTCCTTAATTGATTCAACATATTCTGTATCTTCCTTAACAGGATTTGTATCATCAAATCTTAAGTGAGTCTTTCCGTGGAATTCCTCAGCTAAGCCGAAGTTTAATAATATTGATTTTGCGTGACCAATGTGTAAATATCCATTTGGTTCTGGTGGGAAACGAGTGATAATCTCTTTATGCTTACCACTTTCTAAATCATCTACAACTATATTTCTTATAAAGTTAGAAGAATTAATTTCGTTTGACATATCTTACCTCTCCTATAAACGTATTTAATTAAGAAGTCGTATATTATAAATATAACTTTACCACTTAACATAGTTTTACTATTAATACAATTCTAATCTAATATAAGGAAAAAATAAAGTCATAGAGTAAGAAAAACGGCTAAAAAACTAAAAAAACTTTCAAGGTATAAAAAATCTTCATAATCAAAGAATATATATTGTGATAAAAAAGCTGAAAGGAGGAATATTAGATGCCTGGTTTAGTGTGTAATGTTGGAACTTGTGGACATAATAAGGAAAACTTATGCTGCCTGGAAGGGATTCAAGTAGGAGGCGAAAGAGCTTTTACCTCAGAATATACTAGTTGTGAAAGTTTTACAGAAAAAACAAAGGAATTTCTAAATAGTACAGAAACGCCTAAATATTCTTTAGATATTAAATGTGAAGCTGAAAACTGTGCTTATAATGAATTAGGAATGTGTGGTGCAGATTCAGTAGCAATTGCTGGTGGACCAGTATCCTCTAGTGCAAAAACAGAATGTAATACTTTCATTTCTAAGGATTTGATTTAAGATACTATTTAAAAAATCAGTTGTTGGCATAGCCAATTTTTTCTCAATAGAAAAAGTTGGCTTTTTCTATTGATGATTATACTTTAGAGCAAGTGCTTTTAATATTTACTTAAAGTATAATAGAGATAGGAAATATTGAAATGTGGGGTAGAAATAACATGGATATTGGAATAATTGGGTATGGAGGAGTAAGTAAAGCATTTATTACTCTTCTAGCAGATAAAGAGGGATATTTAAAAGAAAAATATAATTTAACAATAAGGGTAAAGTATATCATTAAAAGCGATGGAGGACTTTATCATAGTGAAGGGC
The DNA here is from genome assembly GCA_934777095.1 of uncultured Clostridium sp. GTDB lineage: Bacteria > Bacillota > Clostridia > Clostridiales > Clostridiaceae > Clostridium. The sequence goes on from CAKVNP010000071.1 coordinate 1,497, forward strand.
TGAATTTAAAGGAAATCAGCAATATGCAGCAGCCAATTCAATTACATAGATATTGGTCTAAGATTAATATTAATGATATTATCAGCAGCCATGATGTAGACACAATTGTTGAGCTGACCAATACAAATATAGAAACTGGTGAGCCAGGATTAACTCACATAAAAAAGGCATTAAACAATAAAATTAATGTAGTTACAGGAAATAAGGGACCAATTTTACTTAAGTATAAGGAACTTAAGGCTATAGCAGATGATAAAGGGGTAAAGTTAATGGTAGGATGCACAACGGGTGGAGCACTGCCAACTATTATGGCTGGCATATATGATATTGCAGGCGCAGAAATAAAGTATATTGAAGGAATACTAAATGGAACTACTAATTATATCTTAAGTGAAATGACAGATAATTACCTAGATTATGAAGAGGCATTATTAAAGGCTCAGAGCATGGGCATAGCAGAACTGGATCCTTCATTAGATGTAGAAGGTTATGATACAGCCTGCAAAATAATTATTCTAGCTAATGTATTATTTAATAAAGAGCTTAAACTAGCAGATGTTAATATTGAAGGAATAACTAATGTGTCAAAGGACTATTTAAGAGAATTAAAGGCTAGTAGCAGAAAGCTAAAGCTTATAGGTAGGATTGATAATGAAAGAGGATTAAAAGCTGAAGTCAAATTAGAAGAAATAAATAGTGAGCATCCATTATATTCTGTGGATTATAAAAATAAAGGCATTTATTATAATACAGATACATTAGGTGAGATAAGTGTAATTGGTGGAGCATCAGGAACAATAAATGCAGCAGCTTCTATTTTAAGAGATATTATTATGATTTAGTGGTGATGATAAATGGATAAAAATAGTATGAGAAAAGAAGTATTAGGGCAGAGAAATAAGCTGTCTGAAGAAGTAAGAAGAAAAGAAGATGAAGATATATTTCATAAATTAATTAACAGTAGCTTGTATATAAACGCTGAAAGAATATTTACTTATGTAAGCTATAGCTCAGAGGTGGATACAAGAAAATTAATTAATTATGCATTGAATCAGGGGAAAAAAGTATATATTCCAAAGATAATAAAAGAAAAAAGAGAAATGTTAGCTGTGGAAATATCAACTTTAAGTGGATTAACTGTGGATGAATATGGCATATTGGAACCTAATATTGTGGATAAAAATATGGTAGGAAATGAATTTGATTTAATTATCATGCCAGGGGTAGCTTTTGATCGCTTAGGAAACCGCCTTGGATATGGTGGGGGGTATTACGATAAATATATCAAAACCTATGGAAAAGATACTGTAAAAGCAGCATTAAGTTATAAAATACAAATAGTAGATAAAATTAATGTAGAAGAACATGACATAAAGGTGGATTATGTTATTTCAAAAGACGAAATAATAAAAATATAAAAAAATACTTGCAAAATAATTACAAAAATGTATAATAAATATAACAATAAAATATATCTTTTATTAAGAACGGTGGAGGGACTGGCCCTGTGAAACCTAGCAACCTAGTTTTTTAATTACGAATTAAGAATTACGAATTATGAATTATTGTTGAAATTCTTCAGAATTTCAGTAAGTAATGTTTTAAACTTCCGTAAGAAGTTTATTCCTAAATTCATCATTTATCATTCAAAATTCATAATTGAAAAAAAGTTGGTGCTAAATCCTGCAAGATTATATCTTGAGAAATGAGAGATTTATATGGAAAAGAAAAATAATACTACTTTCTCATTATCTATGCAGGTGATGGAAGGTAGTTTTTTTATTGCTTAAAAATAAATAGGGGGCTTTATAATATGAAAAAGGAATGGGGAAAAGGAACCAATTGTGTTCAGGGTGGATATGAACCAGGCGTAGGCGAACCAAGGGTGCTGCCAATATATCAAAGTGCAACATATAAGTATGATGATCCAGATAAACTGGAGGATTTATTTAATTTAAAAGCTGAGGGGCATTTATACAGCAGAATTTCAAATCCAACAGTAGCTGCATTTGAAGAGAAATTTGCCAAAATTGAAGGTGGAGTTGGGGCAGTTGCAACATCTTCTGGGCAATCAGCAATATTACTGGCAATTTTAAATATTTGCAAAGCTGGGGATCATATATTATCAGTTTCATCACTATATGGTGGAACAACAAATCTATTTACAGTTCACTTAAAAAATATGGGGATAGAAGTGACTTTTGTAAATCCAGAAGCTTCAGAAGAAGAAATATTAGCAGAAGCTAGGGAAAACACAAAGCTTGTTTATGGAGAAGCTATTGGAAATCCAGGACTAAATGTTCTAGACTTTGATAAATTTTCTAAGGTAGCAAAAAAGCTGGATGTGCCATTTGTAGTAGATAATACGGTAGCTACACCAGTATTATTTAATGCATTTGAACATGGAGTAAATATATCAATCCATTCTACTACAAAATATACTGAAGGCCATGCACAAACTATTGGGGGAATAGTTGTTGATGGTGGAAATTTTAATTGGGATAATGGAAAATTTCCAGATCTAGTTAAGCCAGATCCAAGTTATCATGGGGTTAAATATGTTGAAGATTTTGGAGATGCTGCATATATCGTTAAACTAAGAGTGACATTACTTAGAGATTTTGGCTGCTGTATGAGTCCATTTAATGCATATATTACTAATCTAGGGATGGAAACTCTCGGCCTAAGAATGGAAGTCCATTCGCATAATGCTTTACAATTAGCTAAGTATCTTGAAAATCATCCTAAGGTAAGCTGGGTAAACTATCCTTACTTAGAAAGCAGCAAAAGCTATAACAATGCTGTAAAGTACTTAAATGGTGGAGGCAGTGGATTACTTACTTTTGGTATAAAAGGCGGTATTGAAGAAAGTAAGAATTTCTGCAGAGCACTTAAGCTGGTAGCTTTAGCAGTTACTCTAGGCGATTCTAGAAGCTGCATATTACATCCAGCAACTACAACACATAGTCAGCTAAATGATAAAGATCTGGCAGCCAGTGGAGTATCAAAGGATCTTTTAAGGGTATCTGTGGGAATTGAAGATATAGATGATATCATTAACGATTTTGAGCAGGCTTTTAATTCTATATAAATTATGAATGATGGTGGGAACTCCTTGGGGAGTTCCTTTAGTTTTTTATAGATATTTAGAAGAATTATTAATATATTAATAATGATAATCATTATCATTTACAAAAGAGAAATTATATGTTATATTATATTCAGGCTTAAAAAACTGCCGGAAATAATTTTAGGAGATGATAGTATGGCAAAGATGATGGGACCGAGATTTAAGCAATGCAGAAGACTTGGCTTAAATGTATGTGGACATCCAAAAGCAATGGATAGAGCAGCTAAAGGTACTGCTAGAAATGATAAGAAACTTTCTGACTATGGTACTCAGCTGTTAGAAAAGCAAAGACTAAGAGCTTATTATGGAGTTATGGAAAAACAATTTGCTAACTACTTTAAAAAAGCGTCAAAATCTAAAGATCTAACTGGATATGCTTTAATAAAATTATTAGAGTGTAGATTAGATAATTTAGTATATAGATTAGGCTTTGCTAATTCTATTAGACAAGCGCGTCAAATGGTAGTTCATGGACATATTTTAGTTAATGGACAAAAAGTAGATATTCCATCATACAATGTTTCTGTTGGTGATGAAATAAAATTAAGAGAGAAATCTCAAAAGAGCGTAATGTTTAAAGAAAACTTTGAAGCAAATTCATTAAATACATTACCGTATTTAAATAAAAATATTGAAGCTTTTACAGGTACATTAGTTAGAATGCCTGAAAGAATGGAAGTTCCAATAGAAATTAATGAAGTTTTAGTTGTAGAATATTACTCTAAAAATTAGTATACATCAATTGATCTCCCAAAAATCAAACGATAAGCAAAGGATAACTCTAAAATTATCTCGAAAGTTATAAGTAAGCCACTGTTGATTTTAAATAATATATGTTAAAAAGCTAATGTAATGTGCAGATTACATTAGCTTTTTAATCTTTCATGGTATACTAATAATATACCAATGAAAGAGGAGGATTATATGAAATACGAAGTAATAATATTTGATGCAGATGAAACTCTATTTGATTTTAAAAGATCAGAAAAAGAAGCTTTTAAGAAGGCTATGATTTCTCAAGGAATTGAATATGATGAAAACTACCATTTGAAAATATATCATGAAATAAACACTGCTATCTGGAAAGAATTTGAGCAGGGGCTTATTACACAGGAAAGACTAAAGGTAGATAGATTTAAAAGGCTGTCAGATAAACTAGATATTGAGTTAGATGCTGAAAAAATGGCAGAACAGTATATGGAACATTTATCAGATGCTTCTTTTTTATATGATGCTGCCATAGAGCTTTTAGAAAGTTTAAAGGATAAATACAAACTGGTAATTATAACCAATGGACTTACTAAGGTTCAAGATAAAAGAATCAGAAAATCTATTGCAGCCAAATATTTTGATGACATTGTAATTTCGGAAGAGGTTTCAATATCTAAACCAAATGCTGAAATATTCCATCATGCTTTAGAAAGAATTAATTATCAGGATAAAAGCAAGGTATTAATGGTAGGAGATAGTTTGACTTCTGATATAAAAGGTGGAATTAATGCTGGTATAGATACATGCTGGTATAATCCTCATAAGATTAAAAATGCTATGGGAATAGAGCCTACATATGAAGTAGCTAATTATGAAGAATTAAAACTAATATTAGAAAAATAGATAATGAATGTTGCTGGAGGCAGGTGAAGGTTCACTTGCCACTAGGGCAACATTCACTTGCAGAGGACAGAATAATTAAGAGATAAATGAACAAAATAAATTGCAGTAACAAGAAAAACTCATTACTGCAATTGCAACATTCACTATTTAATTATCTTACTTTATTAGCTATTTCTTCTTTGATTCTAGCAACAATAGTATCTAAAGCTATTGGGCCTTCTTCTCCGTTAAGTCTGCTTCTTACAGCAACTTCATTGTTAGCTTCTTCTTTTTCACCTACAACGAAGATGTAAGGAACTCTTTCAAGTCTAGCTTCTCTAATCTTATAACCGATTTTTTCAGTTCTGTAGTCAGCTTCAACTTTGATTCCGTTATTTCTTAAAGTTCTTACTACTTTATCAGTGTAGTCATTGTACTTATCTGATAAAGGTAATACTTTAACTTGAACTGGAGCTAACCAGGTTGGGAATGCACCAGCGTATTTTTCAATAAGCATAGCGATAGTTCTTTCATAGCATCCAATTGATGATCTATGGATAACGAATGGTATTTTCTTGTTACCATCTTTATCGATGTAAGACATTCCTAATCTTTCACCTAAAGCAAAGTCGATTTGAACTGTGATGATAGTATCTTCTTTTCCATGAACGTTCTTGAATTGGATATCAAGCTTTGGTCCGTAGAATGCTGCTTCACCTTCAGCTTCAACGTAATCTATCTTTAAGTGGTCTAGGATAGTTCTCATTTGGTTTTGAGTAGCTTCCCAAGCTTCTGGGTTATTGATGTACTTTTCAGTGTTATTAGGATCCCATTTAGAGAATCTGTAAGTGATGTCTCCATCGATTCCTAAAGTGCTCATAACGTAGTTGATTAAATCAATAACTTCTTTGAATTCAGATTCTAATTGTTCAGGAGTACAAATAATATGTCCTTCTGATAAAGTAAATTGTCTAACTCTGATAAGACCGTGCATTTCTCCTGAAGCTTCTTTTCTGAATAGAGTAGAAGTTTCTGCATATCTTATTGGAAGATCTCTGTAGCTGTGTTGTTCAGCATTGTATACTGTGAATTGGAATGGACAAGTCATTGGTCTTAATGCCATAACTTCTGAATCAGTTTCTTCATCACCTAATACGAACATACCATCTTTATAGTGATCCCAGTGTCCTGAAGCTTTGAATAAATCATTTTTTGACATGAATGGAGTCTTAGTTAATACATATCCACGTCTTTCTTCTTCATCTTCAATCCATCTTTGTAGAGTTTGGAATATCTTAGCTCCCTTAGGCATGAATAGAGGTAAACCTTGACCTACTTTTTCATCAGTTGTGAAGATTCCAAGTTCTCTTCCTAATTTATTGTGATCTCTCTTTTTAGCTTCTTCTAAAGCTTCTAAGTGAGCATCTAAATCAGCTTTCTTTAAAAATGCTGTTCCGTAAATTCTAGAAAGCATTTTATTTTTTTCATCACCTTTCCAGTAAGCACCGGCAGTTCTTAAAAGCTTTATGGCTTTAATATTTTTTAATGACATTACGTGAGGACCAGCACAAAGGTCTGTGAAATCACCCATTTTGTAGAAAGATATAATTTCATCTTCTGGAAGGTCATTTATTAATTCAACCTTATAAGGTTCATCCTTCATAAGTTCTAAAGCTTCATTTCTTGGAAGTTCAAATCTTTCTATTGAAGGATTTTCTTTTATTATTTTTTTCATTTCAGCTTCTATTTTATCTAAATCATCTGCTGTAAAAGCTTTTTCTACATCAAAATCATAATAAAAGCCGTTAGCAATTGCAGGACCTATAGCAATTTTTGCTTCAGGGAATAATCTTTTTACTGCAGCAGCAAGAACATGAGAAATACTATGTCTTACAGTATCTTTTCCTTCTTGAGCATCAAAAGTGCAAATTTCTAATTCACAATCTTCATTTAAAGTTGTTCTTAAATCAACAACATTTCCATTTACTATTCCACATTGTGCAACTCTTGCTAAACCTTCACTAATTGCTTTAGCAACATCTAAAACTGAAGATCCATTTTCAACTTCTTTAATAGATCCATCTTTTAAAGTAATTTTAATCATTTTTAATAACTCCCTTCATTTTTATGTTTTTAGTTAATAATAATGTTGTAAAAAGGTTAAATATGTGTGTAGCGTTTTGAGGTTAACCTTAATGCAAATTTAAACTTAATTAATTTTGTTAATAAGTTTATGTATAAAAAAAGCTCGTCGTCGCTTTTCTTATACAAATAGTATAGAAAAGGGACGAGAGCATTATAATTCCCGCGGTTCCACCCTTAATTGCCTATAAAATAAAGGCCTCTTAAGAAAACACCGTAACGTGATGCAACGGACTGGATTAGAGTCTCTCAGAGGTAGTTTTCAATTAATTTCATATAAAAATACTTTCAGCTATTGTATTTTCTCTCTGAAAATGAAGGTTTAATTTACTTGTCTCTTCATAGATTTAATTTATGGGGTTGTTTCATTAAAAATAAATACTATAAT
>CAKVNP010000072.1 GCA_934777095.1 uncultured Clostridium sp.
GGTATATCTGTTCTTTCTGCCTTCACGAGTGGTTGCTTTTTCATTAGCATAGGAAATAATATCGCCAATAGCTATAGAAGCTGGCAGGATTAAAAGTGGCATTCCCATTAATAGCCTTACAGCATTATGGCCAGCTAAGGAGCCTGTACAGATTGCTTCTGTATGACCTACAAATAACCCTGATTTTTCACCACCACAAAATAGATTATCTACGCCAATTACTTTTAAATCGTTAGTTCTTGGTGCTACTGATAAATATCTCATAGAGTTACCCTTACTGCCTGCATATGGATCTACATATTTTGCATATTCAAGCCCTGGAATCTTCCTTAACTTTTCTAGTGGGTAATAAGTTGTCATCAGCTTTGCATGACCTGTATCTAGCAATACTACATTTTCTGCAAATTCTTTTAAAGCATATTGCTGGCATACCTTAGTACCTAGCTTCTTATAATTTATATCTTCTTGCGGAATCTTTAAAACCACTACTCCTTTTTCGTCTAATTCCTTTCTTATTTCTGGTGATAAGCTTTCCTTGGCTAATTTACAAGAACCTGACATTGCTCCTAGCTCATCATCGGCTCTTTCACCTTGAATATCTGCTACACCGCATCTTTCACTAATGCTTAGCCTTGGCCCAAAAGCTGGGCATCTTAAAACGCACATAGAACAGCCATTTCCATATCTTAAGCAATTACCCATAGGACCTGTAGTACCTGTAGTTTCAATAAAAGCATCACCATATACTACCGAATCATCACTTAATAATAGGCCTTTTATTTTACCTTTATCTACATCTACATCTTTTACACGCTTCTCAGTATGGACATTAATTCCCAAGGAGATAAGATGCTGACGAACATGCCCTTCAATTATATTTACATCATAAAGTGTTGCATGCTTATGCCCCGGAAAATCTATATTAGTATGCTTAGCATATTTATCAGTTAATTTAATTAAATCACCTGCACCTAAAGCAATTAATTCTTCAGCAGCTGTATATCTGCCATTATTCCTCATTATACCGCCAACATTTCCTAAGCCTAGTAAAAGATCCGTTTTTTCATATATATCTACATCTGCCCCTGCTTTCCTTGCGGTAATGGCAGCTGCACAACCAGCCCAGCCACCACCAACTACTACAATCTTCATATAAATCTCCTCCCTTGAAAAATATCCCTTGGACTAGCTTGTATCTTACAGAACCTTTTTACTCGATGACCAGAAAATCTAGTAGTACAGCTTCCACAAATCCCTTCCCCACAGCACATCTTAAAATTATTACAGCAGGATAAATCAATATCTTTCCTTTCCATTTCATCTAGGAAATCTATTACCTTATAAGTTAAAATATCTGCCCCCGCTATATGAATAAGCTTTATATCGTTGTATTTAATGATAGATTTCATTGCCACCTTAACTTCTGGAGATAACTCACCTTTATCTATTAAATTCATTTCCTGTGGAACTATACCAAGACTATTTAAAAATTCTATTGAATAAATATCCTTAAACGGCTGTTTATCTAAAATTACTGTGACATTATTATCATTTTTCACCAGCTTTTTAATTGCAGGAATCATCGGAGCCATTCCAATACCTCTAGCCAGTAAAACTGCAATGATATTGGTATCTATATCCGAATCAATAATTGATATAGGCACATCATAATACACATTTTCATCGCTTCTAATAAAAATAAAGCTTCCTGGTTTTGATAAATCTATAGCTAACTTATGTGGGGCTATAAATTTAATCATAAGTACTTCATCTTGAAATAATTTTCTTTCTATTACTTCACATGTATATGTCTTTCTTCCTTCCTTAGCTTTATCACCATTATCATGATACTCTTGATATATACATACTCCCTTCCAATTTAAGCAGTCACAAAAACAGCTTCCCTGAAGTTGGGAGCACAATAGGCATTCTCCCGATTCTGCTAAATGACAAGGACAAAACTCTGTACCTGCATCTATGCAATCAATTGCTTCCTTAAACATTTATGCTCCTATTTAAATATTTCTACACACTATATAAGTTATTATTTTTTAGATATTTTGTGTCTTAGTATAAAAAAATTAACAATTAAATTTATTTACCAATAAAAAAGGAGATATGATACATTTTCTGTATCATATCTCCTAATACACTTTGTTTTATAAACATACTACTCACAAACAGCTTGTCCTTGAGCTGCTAAAGTTCTTTCTTTATTTCTCCAATATAATGCTCCTGAAATTATAATAGCCAAACATATTGATGCATAAGTCCAGAACATTGCATTGCTCATGCCACCTACTATTATAATAATCGAACCTATTACTGCAAGAACCGGACAGATAAATCCTTTAAACCTGCTTTTTACTTCGCCATTTAAAGCCATTCTAAATACTTTTATATATAATATTATGTATAATCCATAACTCATCGTAACTGATATTTCAGAAATATCTGAGTTAGTCAGCATTCCAATTTTAGTTACAAAATAATGAACTGCCATCCATAATAAAGTTATTACACCGGCAATTATCGATGAATTAATCGGCATCTCATTCTTGGCATTTATCTTAGCAAAAATCTCACCTTGCGGGAACATCCCTTTTTTAGCTAATAAATAAGGCTGTCTCATCATCCCTATGATCAGTCCATTAACTGTACCTAATACTGAGATAATTACAAAAACTAATATTATTTTGGCACCAAGATGTCCGAAAATCATCTTAGCTGCTAAGTCCACATGAGCATCTCCTAAAGCCATTATTTTTTCAGGTCCAACCAATACACTTATTCCTACAAAGTAAACAATATACATTAATAAAATAAATATTGGTGCTACTACTAAAGCTCTTGGCAGATTTCTTTTAGAATCTTTTACCTCATCGCCGATAGTTGTAGCAACTATCCATCCATCAAAGGAAAAAGCAATAGGTGCAATAGCTGCTAGCCATCCTGCTGAACTTAATCCTGCTGAATTAGTAGTAAGTGCTTCCATAGAGGGATTGCCATAAATAATCCCTACAATTGCAATTAATATTAATGGTATTAGCTTAATAATTGTAGAAGAAGACTGTAATACTCCCCCTACTTTAGCTGAAATAGTGTTTACTGCAAATAATATCAGAATAACTCCCAAGCCAATTAATACTTGTAAATCAAAGCTGCCATTAATACCGAATAAAAGACAAATATAGATTCCTGCAACATATGCCACCACTGCAATTAATGTAGGAAAATATAATAATGTCTGGAACCAGCCAAAAGCACAGGCTGCTGATTTATTTAAGGCAAACTCCATGTATTGAATCATTCCTCCAGAGTTACTGCTTCTCGACGCCAGTTCAGAAATTGTCAATGAGCCAAATATTATTGCAATTGCTGCAATAGTAAATACTAAAACCCCAAGCACTATATTTCCTCCTGTGGCAACTAAAATATTGTCACTTTTAAAAAATATACCTGAACCTATTACTACACCTACAATCATTGCTATGGTAGTAAATAGTCCATAACCTTTGTTATTCAATTTTTTTGCCCCCTTATTTTCTTTTGTAAATTATAAAGATATAATTTTCAATAATATATCATAAAATTATCCAATAGTAAATATAATTATCCAATTGTAATTATCTTTATTCAAAAATCTCACTGCCATATCTTACAAATTCCTGTAATACAAGATAGCATTTAATATCAAATTCTACATTGCTTTTAAGCAGTTCTTCCGCTTCTTCCCTTGATACAAGCACTGCTTCAATATCTTCATCTTCTTCTAGATATTCTTTACTTAAATCACCTTCACATGTGCAGTACACTAAAGTTACTGATTCATCTGTCATTCCAGGTGAAAGATATAGCTTTCTTTTCATTTTATTTTCTTTAATTTCTACAACCTTAAGTCCTGTTTCTTCCTTAAGTTCCCTAACAACTGAAACCTTAGGATCTTCTCCTGCATCTATTAATCCAGCTGGTAATTCGTATACATAGCCGTTTACTGGTACTCTAAATTGCTTTATAATTACAAGTTTATTACTCTCTTTATGGAAAGGAATAATAACTACAGCGTCTTCTTTAGATTTTACGCCTTCAAAATATATTTCCTTTAAAGTTTCTTCATCTTTTCTAGAGGCAATTGTCCAATTATTTTCCTTGCCTCCTTTATTAGTATAATTTGCATTATATAGACTTAAAAATTTATTTTTTGATAATATATCTAATTTATTAATCTTTGTCATTTCATACACCTCTCATAATTTATATATCTATATTTTAACAATATTCATCATATAGGTCTAGTAAAACATAAAACAGTGCACATTAATGCACTGTTTTTGCTATCAAAAATACATTTTAGTATATTCATCTTCTTCTAATATTTTTAATAAATTATTTTTACTTAGACTCTTATTGCACCTGACTTCTGATTTAAGCATTTCTCTCTCATCACTAGTTATTGAAATTTCACCTAAGATATCTCCAATATTTACGTCTTTGATAGGGTTAAATACTTCCACTTCAATTTTATTCTGTTCTTTAAAGCCATACTTAAATTCCTTGTCTTGAATTATAGTGCCTAAATTAATATAGCCAAAAGATTCTACAAGATTTTTCTTCCCTATTTCTTTAAACACATAATTATCTACTACATAATTATAAATCTTTTCTGTCTGATTCCATCTATCTGTACAATTTAAAACTACTATTATTATGTCCCTTCCTTCATGGTTTACTGAAGATACAAGACATTTGCCTGCCTGGCCAGTATATCCTGTTTTAACACCATTAGCATTAGGAATCTTCCAAAGTATTTTATTTATATTTTGATAATCCCTGCTAAAATTGTACTTAGATTTTTCAATTGTCTTAGAACCGCATATTTCCCTAAACAAATCATTTTTCATTGCAGTTGAAGTAAGAATTGCTAGATCATACGCTGATGAATAATGTTTTGGCTTATCTAATCCATGAGGAGTTTCAAATTTAGAACACATCAGTCCTAAGCCTTTGGCAAAATCATTCATTATTTCTGCAAAGCCTTCCACACTGCCTCCAATATCTTCTGCAATGGCAATAGCTGCATCATTTCCTGATTTAAACATTAAGCCAAAGATAAGTTCTTTCATAGTAACTACTTCTCCTGCTGAATAACCAACCTTTGAACCTCTGATACTAGCTGCATTTTTACTGACGGTAACCTCCCTATCAAGATTACCATAATTAATTGCCACCAAGGCTGTTAAAATTTTTGTTGTACTTGCCATTGGTACTATTTCATAAGCATTTTGTTCAAATAAAATCTGTTTGCTTTCTCCATCTAAAGCAATGGCACACCTGGCATTAACCTTTAAGTCTGTAAACACAAGGCTATCTGAACTATTATCAAAGTTACTATCATCTTCAGAAATTATTATTTCATCTTCTTCTAAATCCTCCTCAAATAGCGCTGCATAACAACTCATTCCTTGTAAATTTGTTATAATTAACATAAAAATTATAAGCCAGACTACTCTTTTCTTTTGTTTCAAAATATCACCCTCTATTATTTTCATATATACTGTAGTCTTTTCAATTTTCTTAAAAATAAACCTACTTTTTATAGTTTAATTTCTCTAATTTAGGAAATAATATATAAAATGTTGGGAGAATAGCTATGAGAATACTTTTATATTTTATACTTTTTATGATAATTATTTTTATTATACCTATACGTTTAAAGATTATGGTCCATTATGATAAAGATTCATTTTATATTAAGATATATAAATTTAAGTTTTTTCCATTAGAGAACATAAAAGAGAAAAATAAAAAAGATGAAGTTAAAAAGAAACCACCGGCTAATAATAAAATTAAACCTAAAAAGAAGAAATGCAGAAGAAAAAAAGTTAAGAAGAAATTAGATTTTTCTGAATTATATTACTGCCTTTCACATAATCCAGCAAAAATTAAGTTAAAGCTAGATGGAATCATAGAATATTCCTTAGGCGATGCTGCCTATACTGCAGAAAGTTATGGAGTTCTTCAAATGATAAATCCAATTATTTATCATTTACTTGCTTTTTTATTTTATATTCCAAAATATGAAATGAACTTTTGTCCTCAGTTTAAAGATTATTTATTTATAGATTTAACGATAAATTGTATATTTAACTTTAATTTAGCAAAAATAATATATATATTAATTTCAATATTAACATCAAGAAAAAAGATAGAGGAGGTGCCCTTAAAATAAGGGAAAAGATATGGGCAATAAACATGAGGTAGAAAATTTAATGCGTAGCACAATGGAAAACTTAAGAGATATGATTGATGTAAATACTGTTATTGGAGATGTTGTTGAGACTCAAGATGGCAGCTACATCATACCTATTTCAAGAGTATCCTTTGGTTTTGCTTCTGGCGGAAGCGAATTTGGCACACCTACTGAGACTATCCCACCAGAAATAGAAGGAAAATATCCTTTTGGTGGTGGATCAGGTGCTGGCGTAACTATAAGACCAGTAGCTTTTTTAGTTCTTAAAGATGATATTGTAAAATTATTAAGTCTTGATCATGAAAACACCGTAGATAGGCTTGTTGATTCAATACCTCAAATCATGGATATGATTAAAGGATTTACAAATAAGAAAACTAAGAATAGCACTGACCAATGTAATAATGATTCTAATTCATAAAAATAAGCAGAACAAATCAAGTTCTGCTTATTTTTATCAAAATTTATTTTTCATCGTCTTCTACAGAAACTGCTGCCTCTTCTGCTGCTTCTGCTGATGTTTCAGCTTCTACATTTTCTACTGCTTCTGTACTTTCATTTTCATTGTCCATTTCTGAAATGACCTTGTTTAATAAGTCCAGTGAATTATCTCCCTGTTCATCTTTATATAAATCTAATGAAGGAAGCTCCTTTAATGATTGTAAACCAAATTGTCTTAAGAACTCATCAGTTGTCCCATATAAAATTGGTCTTCCTGGTACTTCTAATCTTCCTACATCCTTAATTAAATCTCTTTCAATAAGTCTAGCTAAAGCAGATTCAGATTTAACACCTCTTATTTCATCGATATCAACTCTAGTAATTGGCTGCTTATATGCAATGATAGCTAAACTTTCGATAGACGCTTGTGATAAAGACTGTCTTTTATTTTTCTTTAAAAGTTTTTGGATATAATCAGAGTTTTCCGGCTTTGTAACTAGCTGATAACAGCCATCAATTGCTATTAATCTTATTCCTCTATTTTTAGCACGATAATCTCCCATCATTTCCTTTAATATTTCTTCTACAGTTTTTAAGTCTAATTCTAGATTATGACTTAAATCTCTGCTGCTTAATGGCTCACCACTTACAAAAAGCATTGCTTCAATAGCAGATTTAATTTCAGCTTTTCTAGATACTTGTTCAAACTCATATTGAGTTACATCAATGCTACTCATTTGCTAGTCTCCTCTTCATCATAATTTCTCCAAAGTTTCCTTCTTGATAAACAGTTATCATTCTAAGCTTAATCAGTTCTAATAATGCTAAAAAGCTGACAACTGTTTCTAGTTTACATTCGCTTTCGTTTATTATTGATCTAAACTTAATAATTTTTTCACTTTGGAATTTATCCATTAACTCGTTCATCTTATCTTCTACTTTAAATTTATCTACGTAGATTTTCTTTTGCACTACATTTACTGTATTTCTTTTATTGTAGTAATGCTCTAATACATTATTATAAATATTGTATAAGTCAAGCAGTGTTAAATTCTTAAATATATCATCATTATTTGGCGCTGTTTTAACTTCTTCTATTATTTCAGGCTTTTTACTGTAAATCTCCCCTGAGTTTTGATATCTTTCTTTAAAGAAGCCTGAAACTGCTTTAATCTGTCTATATTCAATCAACCTCTGCATCAATCTTTTTTCAATATCTTCTTCATTTTCTTCTTCTACCTTTGCCTTAGGTAATAAGCTCTTCGACTTTATTTCAATTAATGTTGCAGCAATAACTATAAATTCAGAAGTAATCTCTAAATCCATTTCCTTCATTTCATCTAAATATTGAAGGTATTGATTTGTTATTTTATATATCTCTACATTATATATATCCATCTTATTTTTCTTAATAAGGTGTAATAATAAATCAAAAGGACCTTCAAAGTCGGCAACTTTAATTTTTGGCAATTCCATTTTCATCCCGCCTTTTTAAACTTGTCAATTCTTCTTCAGTATCTTTTATTATACTTGAAATTAACCAACCTTTAAAGAGTTTAGTTCAAAATTAATAGTCCTACCTATTCTAAAACACTCTTAAGTTTTTTGGTCATTTACTTGAACATTGTTGATTCATTCTTTATATTACTTATACTATTATAATCTTTCATGGAAAAACCTTTCATCTGGTTCAGGGCAGAACTTAAAATCGATTATATCAAGTAACAGTGGCTCATCCCCTGTAACTTTCCCTAAAACAGTGACCCATTTACCGTTTTCACTAGAAAAATCTTTTCCTTGTATAGGTATCTTAATCATGTGTATATCCCATTGGCAGCAGCTAAGCTCTTCTCTGGCCAAATAGAATTTATTATCCTCAAGATAAATAAAGCCAGTCATTTGAATTAATTTATCTTGATATAAAATAGGCATTTCTTCTATTTCATCAATAAAATGATAGTTGCTGCTATCTATTTTTAATATTTCTTCTGATGGATTATCTTGATAAAAATCATAATCTGTTGTCCTATTCATAATAACTGGCATAAAGAACACCAC
>CAKVNP010000073.1 GCA_934777095.1 uncultured Clostridium sp.
GATTAATATAGAAGTAATAGCAGAATATGATATGATTATGGCAAAAGCTAAGTATAGCAGGGAGATTAATGGAATAAATCCAAAACTTAATAGCCATGGATTTATAAAAATTATAAATGGAAAATATCCTTTAATGAAAAAACCTGTTCCCCTTAACTTTAATATAGGAGAAGATTTTAGAAGTTTAATAATAACAGGGCCTAATGCTGGTGGAAAAACAGTTGTATTAAAAACTATAGGATTGCTTACCATGGCAGTATACAGTGGCTTTCATATAGAAGCAGCAGAAGGAACAGAAATTGCTATATTTGATGATATATTTGTTGATATTGGAGATAATCAAAGTATAGAAAATGCCTTAAGTACATTTTCTTCTCATGTTAAAAATTTAAGTGATATTTTTAAAGAATTAACTAAAAATTCGCTGCTTTTATTTGATGAAATAGGCAGCGGTACAGAACCTAATGAAGGGGCAGCTTTAGCTATAGCTATCTTAGAAGAATTTTATCAAAAGGGATGTATTACAGTTGCCACAACTCATTATGGAGAAATAAAAAACTTTTCTCATAATCATCCTGACTTTGAAAATGCAGCAATGGAATTTAAAGTAGATACTTTAGAGCCATTATATAAGTTAAAAATAGGTCAGTCAGGGGAGAGTAATGCACTATATATAGCTAGAAAAATGGGCATTAATGAGAGAATTCTAGAAAGAACTGCCAGATATATTGCTAGTAAAGAATATAATTATGATATCCTGAAGGAAAGTAAGATAACAAAAGAAAAAACATCGGTACAGGATAGAAATCAATATTCCTATAAGCAGGGAGATAAGGTACTGTTATTAGATTATGGATTAAGTGCAATAGTATATAAGGAAATTGATAGATTAAATAATATTGAAGTTTTATTTAATGGAGAATTTATTTCGGTTAATTATAAGAGGGTAAAACTTGAAATACCTGCAGAAGAATTATATCCAGATGGTTATGATATGAATCAGTTATTTGTATCATTTAAAGATAGAAAGTTGGAACGTGATATAGAAAGAGGTTCTAAAAAGGCACTTAAGAAGATAAGAAAAGAATTTAATAGATAAATTATGAATTATGGATGATGAATTAAGGTAAAAATTCCTCTTAGTGAGGAATTTTTTTTATTATTAAAAGATAATACAGTACATACTTCACTTGGAAAAAATAAATACTATAAAGGTATATTAAAGTTAAAAAGAATAAAAAATAACTATATTAAATCATAAGGAAAGTGAGGTACTAATTATGAAAAAAATGAAGACGATGGATGGTAATACAGCTGCTGCACATATATCATATGCATTTACTGAAGTAGCAGCAATATTTCCAATTACTCCATCTTCACCAATGGCTGAACATGTGGATGAATGGGCGGCTCAAGAAAAGACAAATATCTTTGGACAAAAGGTTAAAATAGTAGAGATGCAATCTGAAGCTGGTGCAGCAGGAGCTTTACATGGAATAGTCCAATCTGGAGCACTAGGAACTACCTATACAGCTTCGCAGGGATTATTATTAATGATACCTAATATATATAAGCTAGTAGGGGAAAGGCTTCCAGCAGTAATTCATGTTGCAGCAAGAGCTATAGCAACATCTTCATTAAGTATTTTTGGAGATCATCAAGATGTTATGGCAGCTAGACCAACAGGTATACCAATGCTTTCAGAAGCATCAGTACAAGAAGTTATGGATTTATCAGCAGTAGCTCATTTAACTGCAATTAAGGCACAAATGCCAATGATTAATTTTTTTGATGGATTTAGAATTTCTCATGAAATACAAAAGGTAGAAGTGTTGGATAAAGAAGAACTTGCACCGCTTATAGATCAAGAAGCACTTGCAAGATTTAGAAACTATGCACTAAATCCAAATCATCCTGTAATTAGAGGAACAAACCAAAATCCAGATGTATATTTCCAAATGGCAGAATCAATCAATAAATATATTGATCAAATACCTGACATTGTTGAAGAATATATGGGTAAGATTAAAGAACTTACAGGAAGAGAATATCATTGCTTTGATTACTATGGAGCATTAGATGCAGACAGAATAATTGTAGCTATGGGAGCAGTCTGCGAAGTAGTTGAAGAAACTATTGATTATTTAATGAGCAAAGGTGAAAAGGTTGGCTTAATAAAGGTAAGATTGTATAGACCATTCTCTGAAGAGAGATTATTAAGAGAAATTCCAAAGACAGTTAAGAAAATAGCCGTATTAGATAAAACTAAGGAAGCTGGTTCTATTGGAGAACCTTTATATTTAGATGTATTAAAGGCTGTATCTTCAATGGAAAATTCACCAGAAGTAGTTGGTGGAAGATTTGGCTTAGGTTCAAAAGATCCATATCCATCAGATATAGCAGCTATTTATGAAAATCTAAACTTAGATAAGCCAAAAGATAGGTTTACTATAGGTATAGAAGATGATGTTACAGGTACATCACTTGAATCTAAAGAAATAGATGCAACACCAGAAGGAATTACTGCATGTAAATTCTGGGGCTTAGGATCAGACGGAACTGTAGGAGCAAATAAGACTGCAATAAAAATTATAGGTGATCATACAAATATGTATGCACAAGGATATTTTGCATATGACTCTAAGAAATCTGGCGGGATAACTATTTCACATTTAAGATTCGGTGATAAACCGATAAAATCTCATTATGAAATAGATAAAGCTGATTATGTTGCATGTCATAATCAATCTTATGTTCGTTCATATGATGTTTTAGCTGACCTTAAAGAAAATGGTACATTTGTGCTAAATACTATTTGGTCAGAAGAGGAATTATCCAAGAAGTTGCCTGGAAAACTAAAGAGGGCCATTGCTGAAAAGAATATTAATTTTTATATTATAAATGCTGTTAAAATAGCACAGGAAATAGGTTTGGGTGGCAGAATTAATATGATTATGCAAGCTGCATTTTTTAAGCTTGCGAACATTATTCCTGTTGATGAAGCTATAGGATATTTAAAGGAAGCGGTAGTGAGCTCATACGGTAAAAAAGGTGAAAAAGTAGTAAATATGAATTATGCAGCTATTGATGCAGGCTTAAATTCTCTAGTTAAGGTTAATGTGCCAACAGATTGGAAAAATGCAGAGTTTAATGAAAATAAGGAAACTAAAGATATTCCTGAATTTGTTAAAGAAATATGCGAACCAATTAATATGCTTGAAGGAAACAAATTACCTGTATCTAAATTTATTAGCACAGGTGCTGGAGATACATTTATGTCAGGTACTACAAAATATGAAAAGAGAGCTATTGGAGTAAATGTTCCAGAATGGATACCTGAAAATTGTATACAGTGTAACCAATGTTCATATGTATGCCCTCATGCTACCATAAGGCCATTTTTATTAACAGAGGATGAAAAAACAAAGGCACCAGAAGATTTTAAGGTTATTCCTGCAAGAGGAGTAAAAGAAGAATCAGTTAAGTATTTCACTATAGGTGTTAGTCCATTGGATTGTGTAGGTTGTGGTAATTGTGCTGAAATATGTCCAGCGCCAGGAAAAGCATTAATCATGAAGCCACAAGGTACTCAGCATGATCAAATTGAGCCATGGGAATATGCAGTTAATGTTGTAAAATATAAAACTAATCCAATGAAGAAAACAACTGTGAAAGGAAGTCAATTTGAACAGCCATTGTTAGAATATTCAGGTGCATGTGCAGGCTGTGGTGAAACACCATATGCAAAATTAGTGACTCAATTATTTGGAGATAGAATGATGATAGCTAATGCTACCGGATGTTCTTCTATTTGGGCGGCAGCAGGTGCAGCAACAGCATATACTAAAAATCAAAATGGTCATGGTCCAGCATGGGCAAATTCATTATTTGAAGATAATGCTGAATATGGTTTAGGAATGTATTTAGGTGTTAAGTCAATAAGAGAAAGAATTGCTCAAAATGTAAATAAAGCATTGGAAAGTGATTTAGCTAGTGAAAAGAAAGCTATATTAAAAGATTGGCTTGATAATATGAATGTTAGCGAAGGTAGTAGGGAAAGAGCTGAAGCTGTAAAAAACGCCTTAAAAGGAGAGTCTTCAGAAATTGCTAAGGCAATAATGAAAGATGAAGGCTTCTTACTAAAGAGATCTCAATGGATTTTTGGTGGAGATGGCTGGGCATATGATATAGGATATGGTGGAGTTGATCATGTGTTAGCGTCTGGTGAGGATGTAAATATACTTGTATTTGATACTGAAATTTATTCTAATACAGGAGGACAAAGCTCTAAATCTACACCACAAGCAGCAATAGCTAAATTTGCAGCTGCAGGAAAGAGAATTAAGAAAAAAGATTTAGGACTTATGGCAATGACATATGGTTATGTATATGTAGCGCAAGTATGCTTAGGAGCAGATATGAATCAAACAGTTAAAGCTATTGCAGAGGCTGAAAGCTATCCAGGACCATCACTAATTATAGCTTATGCACCTTGTATAAGCCATGGGATTAAAAATGGTATGGGAAATACACCTATGGAAGAAAAGAAAGCAGTTACCTGTGGATATTGGCAATTATATAGATTTAATCCAGAACTTAAAGCTGCAGGTAAAACTCCATTTACTTTAGATTCTAAAGAACCAAATTATGAATTATTTAGGGAATTTTTAATGGGTGAAGTAAGATATGCAGCATTAGCAAAGGTATATCCAGAGTTAGCTGATGAATTATTTGCTAAAACAGAAGAAGATGCAAAGAATAGGTATGAAACATATAAGAAGTTAGCTTCTTGGTAATAAATAAAGCTGCTAAAATATTTTAGCAGCTTTATTTAAAACTATTTATTATTGATGTTATCTATATATTCTTTCATTAAGTGTGCAGAATAATGGAATTTCTCTTGCTCTTCAGCTGATAAAGAAATGTTTAATACTTTTTCTACACCATTTTTACCAATTATAGTAGGTACACTTAAGTAAGTATCATTAACTCCTAAATAGTCATTAAGAAGTGTAGATACTGTTAAGATAGATTTTTGATCCCCAAGTATAGATTCCACTATTTTAGTTAAAGCTAATGCCACAGAAAATGCAGTAGCACCTTTTCTGTTTATAACTTCGTAAGCAGCATTTTTAACATCGTTAGCTATTACTGTTTCAGTTTCTTTATCCCATTCAATATTAAATTGTTCTGAGAAATCTTTAACAGGGATATTACCTATTGATAAAGAAGACCATGAAACAAATTCACTATCACCATGTTCTCCTAGAACAAAGCCTTGAACATTACGTCCATCAATTTCAAAGTATTTAGAAAGTAAACTCTTAAGTCTTGCTGTATCTAAAACAGTACCTGAACCGATAACTCTATTTTTAGGGAACCCAGAAAGTTTATAAGTCATATATGCTAAGATATCTACTGGATTTGAAACAACTAAAAGTATTGAATTAGGACTTAATTTTGCTAAAGTTGGCACAAAGCCTTTAAAAATATTATAGTTTTTATCAACTAAATCTAATCTAGTTTCGCCTGGTTTTTGAGCAAGACCGGCAGTAATTATAATTATATCTGAATTAGCTGTGTCTTCTAATGTTCCTAATGTTATTCTGCAAGGTTTACATAAAGAGCTTCCATGCATTAAGTCTAATACTTCGCCTAAGGCTTTTTCTTGATTTATATCATTAATTACTATTTCAGTAGCAACCCCACTTTGTAATAATGCAAAGGCTGTAGTAGCCCCAATTGAACCTGCACCTATAATTGAAATTTTACTCATTAATTAATCACTCCTTTTATGTGAAATAAATAAAATATTTTTATGTAAAAATAAAGTTAAATTTTTATCAATCTTTGATTGTATTATAGCACGTATTAATTAATAATGATTATTATTTGGAAAAGTAAAAATAATTTAAATTGTTAGAAAATTTAAACTTATAAAAAAAATAGTGATATAATCAACAAAGAATATTATGTTAATAGAATATGGAGGATGAGATGAAATTATTTAGAGAATCAATAATTATTTTTGGAATTTATTTAATTGGTGTATTTTTAGCAGAAATATTACCATTGCCTATTCCAGGTAATGTATTAGGCTTATTAATATTATTTATATTATTATGTACTAAAATTATAAAAGTTGAGCAGATAAAAACAGTGTCTGATTTCTTTTTAGATCATTTAGCATTTTTCTTTATACCAGCGGGGGTAGGATTAATATCATCTTTTGGTGTAATAAAGGAAATATGGGTTAAGCTTTTATTAGTCTGCATAATAACCACATTTATAACGATGGCTGCCACAGGAAAGATTGTAGAATGGGTTGCTAATATAATTGAAAGAAGGGGTGGTAAAGATGGAAAGTGTAATAAATAATATGCTTTTTGGAGTGGTAATATCACTGATAGCTTTTGAAATAGCATTGTTAATTAGAAAAAAAACAGGGTTAGTATTCTTAAATCCATTATTAGTATCAATTATCATGGTAATAGGATTTTTGTTAGTATTTAATATAGATGTGGAAATATATAATGTAGGTGGAGATTTTATTAATATGTTTCTGGGGCCCGCTACTGTTGTGCTGGCAGTACCACTTTATAACCAGCTTGAAAATTTAAAAAAGTATTTCATACCTATAATAGTAGGTATATTTATTGGTAGCATAATAGGTATAACATCAATAGTAATATCATCATACATATTTGGTTTAAAAGGTGACATAATAGCATCATTAATTCCTAAATCAGTTACTACGCCAATAGGTATAGAAATAGCTACTAGTCTTGGAGGTATCGTACCAATTACAGTGCTGGCTATATTAATTACTGGAATTATAGGAGCAGTTACAGCGCCAATAGTATGTAAAATATTTAAAATAAAAAATAAAGTAGCTATTGGCGTTGCCATAGGTACATCTTCTCATGCATTAGGGACTACAAAAGCTTTAGAAATGGGTGAGATAGAAGGTGCCATGAGCAGCCTTTCAATAGGAGTTGCTGGTATAATGACAGTATTTATCGCACCAGTAGTATATGAGTTGTTTATTAGGTTAATATAAAAAAAATAAAATGTTGCAAAGGCAACATACTTTTAAATAAATATATAGTTTAATATCAGTAAAGAAATTTTAATATTTAGGAGGAATGAAAAATGATAACAAAAGATATGACAATAGGTGAAGTTATAAAAATAAAAGCTGATGCAGCAGAAATTTTAATGAATTTTGGAATGGGATGTGTTGGATGCCCATCAGCGCAAATGGAAACAATAGAAGATGCAGCAGATATACATGCATTAAACTTAGAAGAATTATTAGAAGCTTTAAATAAGTAATAGTAGTCTTATAATATGGAGGTTCCTAAAATGACAGCTGTAGAAATAATGGTAAACGAACATAATAATATTAGAAGATTAATAAAAGTAATCAGAAAAAAATGCTTTAATTTAATAAAAACTAATGAGATTA
This sequence comes from uncultured Clostridium sp., assembly GCA_934777095.1. GTDB lineage: Bacteria > Bacillota > Clostridia > Clostridiales > Clostridiaceae > Clostridium. The sequence continues at coordinate 7,469 of CAKVNP010000073.1, forward strand.
ATTATGATGAGTTTTTCCAGATAGTTGATTTTATTAAAAATTATGCAGATAAACATCACCATGGAAAAGAGGAAATATTCCTATTTAATAGAATGGTTGAAAATTTAGGACCGAGGGCAGAAAAAGTAGTTAAGCAAGGTATGCTGGTAGAGCATGATCTTGGCCGTTTATATGTTTCTGAACTGGAAAGTGCATTAAATAGATGTAAAGCAGGCGAAGAGGAAGCAATGGTAGATATTATTGGAAATGCCATAGGATATGCTAACCTTTTAGCAAGACATGCGGATAAAGAAGATAAAGTAATTTATACATATGCAGAAAGAGAATTATCTTCAGAAATTATTGATGAAATAAATAATCAATGTATAGAATATGAAAAAGAACATCAAAATATTGCGGATAAATATCTTAAGATATTGAATAAATTAGAGGAAACGATTTAAAAAAATCAGCAGGTAATATTACCTGCTGATTTTTTATTTGTATTTTTTTCAAAATACTTGCAAAAATTTATAAAAAAGAATATAGTGTATATATAGAGTATATACACTATTGACTTTAATAACAGTAAAGTTAAAGAAAAGAGGACTAAAATGAGAATAGTAATATCAAATAGTGCAGGAGTTCCTATATATGAACAAATAAAAGAACAAATTAAAGGTGCCATTCTTGCAGGAGAATTAAAGGAAGGTGAAGCATTACCATCAATTAGGCAATTAGCAAGGGAATTAAAAATAAGTGTTATTACAACTACGAGAGCATATAATGATTTACAATACGAAGGGTTTGTAACTAATGTTCAAGGAAAAGGGTGTTTTGTATTAAGACAGAACAATGAAATGATGAGGGAACAGGTATTAAGGGATATAGAAGAAAACTTTGCGAAGGTTATTAAATCAGCTAAAGTAGCTAAACTTTCAAAAAGTGAGTTAATTAATATTTTTGATTGTTTATTAGAGGAGGAAAATTATGAATAATGCGCTTGAATTAAGAAGTGTTACTAAAGAATATAAAGATTTTAAATTAAATAATGTGAGTTTTACCTTACCAAAAGGATATATTATGGGCTTTGTAGGAGCAAATGGTGCAGGAAAGACAACTACAATAAAGCTGATTTTAAATATGATAAAAAGAAATTCTGGAGAAATTAAAGTTTTAGGTTTAGATAATATTAAGGATGAAATGAAGGTAAAAGAGCAGATTGCAGTAGTATTTGATGAACCACACTATTCTGAAGAATGGGATTTAAATGAAGTTGAAAAAGCTGTAAGCATGTT
>CAKVNP010000074.1 GCA_934777095.1 uncultured Clostridium sp.
TTATCCCCTTATCTCCATGGTATAAGTATTGCTCTTATATCTTAGAAATAGGTTTGTTCATCGATTATTATAGCAAACTAATTCTATCTTGTAAACAAATTTTATATTTTTCGATAAATTAGCCTATATATCTCGATATACTTTTAAATACACATATCTTTGCTAATAATAAAAGTGTTATTATGTGCAAATGATTTATCCTTATTTAGCTGTTCTACAAGCTGGTCTAAACCATTAAATTTAATTTCATCCCTGATTTTTTCAATAAAAAATAATTGAACTTTTTTACCATATATATTTTGACAGAAATTTAATATATACGTTTCTATAGTTAATTCTTTCCCATTTACTGTAGGATTATGCCCAATTGAGGTAATTCCTTTAAAAATAATTCCATCTATTTGAATATTTGTATAATATACACCTATTTTAGGAATCATTTTATTACCTTCTACTTTTATATTAGCTGTTGGAAAGCCAATAGTCCTGCCGATTTTTCTTCCATGGACTATTTCTCCCTTTAAGGAATATGGCCTAGATAACATCTTAAATGCTTTTAATACATCACCTTGGTTTAAACTCTTCCTTATTCTAGTAGAGCTTACTGGCTCTTCTCCATAAATATATGGTTCTATAACATGTAGCTCATAATTATATTTTTCCTGATATTTTTTTAAATCTTCAATATCACCAGTATTTTTGTAGCCAAACTTAAAGTTAAAGCCCACAACTATACCTTTAATTTTAAATCCATGGCATATTTTTTTAATAAATTCCTCTGGCTCCATCTTCATCATTTCTTCATTAAAATCCTGAAATGCCAGAATATCAATGCCTTCATTTTCAAGAACATTTATTTTTTCATCGTTAGTCATTAATAAATCTAACACATCTTCTTTAAAAATAAATTCCTTAGGGTGATTCTTAAAAGTAAAAATAATGGACTTCCCATTATGCTTTACTGCTTCTTCTTTAACTTTATGAACAAGCTCAAGATGTCCCTTATGAAATCCATCAAAACTGCCAAGGGCAATATAATTATTGCTGTTTTCATCTTTTAAAATAGAATTATCTAATATTAACATAACTTTCTCCTAGGTTAATAGTAATTTCTCTATCTTAAATCCTGCTTTATCTCTGCTTCCAAGACCTAAGAATTTATCATTATCGTAAACTCTATATAATCTTCCTTCAATAACTTCATCCTTAGTATATCTTGTATCTCCAACTCTTACACCGTTCACTAAAAGCTTAGTATATTTAGAATTTACTGTAATTCTATCATACTGATTAAGTGCATCTTCTAAAGATATTAGATAATCCTGATAGTTTTCTGCTGTTAAATCATTTATATTTACTGATTCTTCCTGTTTAAACACTGATGTTTCTGCTCTATTAAGCTCTGTCATCGTAGCAAAAACACCTAGCTTTTCACCGATGTCATAACAAAGGCTTCTAATATATGTTCCTTTAGAGCATTCTACTCTCATTGACACATATGGATTATTAATCTTTATATCACTTAAGCTATAAATAGTAATATTTCTGCCTTCTCTTTCAACTTCAATGCCTTGTCTAGCAAGAGTATATAATCTTACCCCATTCTGCTTTAAAGCTGAATACATCGGTGGAACCTGAGAATACTCACCAAGAAAGCTGTTTACAGCCTCTAAGATCTCTTCATCCTTTAATGAAGATGGGTCTCTTTCTTCTAATATTTCACCTGATATATCATAAGTATCTGTTTTAATTCCCAGTTTGAATTCAACTTCATATACTTTATGAGAATCCATAATATAATCTATTATTTTAGTTGCTCTGCCAATACATACCGGCAGAACTCCTGTAGCATCTGGATCAAGAGTTCCTGTATGACCAACCTTGCCAGTATTGCATACTTTCTTTACTCGTCTTACTACATCAAAAGATGTCATGCCTTTTGGTTTAAAGATATTTAATACACCATTCATATCTTATAGCTCTTCCTCTATTTTTTCTAATAATTTATCTCTAGCTTCTGTTAAAGTAACACCCTTCATAGATACACCTGCAGCTTTTGTATGGCCTCCGCCACCAAAGTTTTCTGCTATCTTTCTTACATCTACATCATTCTTAGCTCTTAAGCTAGCTTTAGCTCCGCCTTCTACTTCCTTTACAAGAAGAGTAACTTCCACCCCTTTAATTTGTAATCCATAAGAAATTATATCTGAGGTATCCCCTATTTCCATACCAAATTCTTCACCTAATCTCATTGGCAGTTCAATAAGAGCAACTTTATCATTTAAAACAAGCTTCATTCTGCTTATTACGCTACCAACAAATTTTATTCTATTAAAGTCTTTATTATCAAAAAGACTTGAGTAAATATATGTATTATTTACTCCTATTTTACGTAAAGCTGATGCTATTTCCAAAGTTTTATATGTTACATTTGAATGTCTGAAGCATCCTGTATCAGTAACTAAAGATGTATAAATACAAGTCCCTATTTCTTTTGATATTTCATCATCTTCACTAAATTTATATCCCATTAAGTTTAGTAATTCAAAAACGATTTCTGCTGTTGCAGAAGCATTAGTATCTACATAGTTTTCCTGACCATACATATCATTTGATAAGTGATGGTCAACATTAAGTAAAGTTCCAGTAAAGTTTGATAAATCGGCATTTGCTCTTTCTAAATTGCCACAATCTAAAACAATAACCACGTCAGTATCTTCTGTTGGTGCCTGCATATCTCCAGTTATTTCTTCTGAAGACATCAGGAACTTAAGATTATCTGATAGTGGTTCTTTAGAAAGTATATAGCAATCTTTATTTAAGCATTTTAAACCATTATAAAGTGCAAGGACACTACCTGCAGCATCGCCATCTGGCGACACATGGAAGGTAATGCCTATCTTTTTAGCACTTAATAATATATCTTTTATATTTGTTAAAGACAATTTATTCTTGTTCCTTAACCTTGTGTAATAATTCCTCTATTCTCATACCGTAGTCAATTGACTCATCTAATTCAAATATGATTTGAGGATTATGTCTTAAGTTAATTCTTATACCGATTTCTTTTCTAATATATCCACTAGCATTCTTTAACGCTAAGAATGTATTATTCTTTTCTTCTTCATCTTTACCAAATATACTTACAAAAACTTTTGCATATCTAAGATCCTTAGTAACTTTAACATTAGTTACTGAAACCATTGCTGTTAATCTAGGATCTTTAATTTCGTTTTGGATTATATTACTAACTTCTCTTCTGACTTCTTCGTTTATTCTTCCGCCTCTATAGTTAGCCATTTAAATCACCTCTTAAAGCTCTTTTCTCTTTACTGCTTCCATTGTGAATGATTCGATTATATCTCCTTCTTTAAGGTCATTAAATCTTTCAACACTTAAGCCACATTCATATCCTCTTGCAACTTCTTTAGCATCATCTTTAAATCTCTTTAATGAAGCTAAAACAGATTCGAAGATTACTATTCCTTCTCTGATTACTCTTACTTCAGAATTTCTAACTATCTTACCTTCAGTAACGTAGCATCCTGCGATAGTACCAACGTTAGAGATCTTGTAAGTAGTTCTAACTTCTGCTTTACCATTTACAACTTCTTTGTAATCTGGATCAAGCATACCGATCATTGCAGATTTAACATCTTCAATTGCATCGTAGATAATTCTGTAAGTCTTAATGCTTACACCTTCTTTTTCAGCTTGTGCTACTGCATTTGAATCAGGTCTTACGTTAAATCCAATTACTAATGCATTTGATGCAGCTGCTAAAGTGATATCAGTTTCAGTTATAGCTCCAACTGCTCCGTGAATAACTCTAACCTTAACATCATCAGTAGAAAGTTTTTCTAAAGATTGTTTAATAGCTTCAACTGAACCTTGTACGTCAGCTTTAACTATAGCACTTAATTCTTTAACTTTACCTTCTTGGATTTGGCTGTATAAATCTTCTAATGATACTCTATGTGAAGTTTGGTGGCTATCTTGTCTCATCTTTTCTTTTCTAGCTTCAGCCATGTTTCTTGCAGTCTTTTCATCTTTGCATACTACAAATCTGTCACCTGCAGATGGAACTTCTGAAAGTCCTAGTACTTCTACTGGAATTGATGGACCAGCTTCTTTTATCTTCTTACCGTTGTCATCAAACATAGCTCTGATTCTTCCGTAAGTTGAACCAACTAAGATTGAATCTCCAACATGTAATGTACCATTTTGAATAAGTAAAGATGCAACTGCTCCTCTACCTTTATCTAACTTAGCTTCAATTACAGTTCCCTTAGCTTTTCTGTTAGGATCAGCTGTAAGTTCTGCCATTTCTGCTGTTAAAATAATCATTTCTAATAAGCTTTCTAAGTTTTCACCAGTTTTAGCTGATACAGGAACACAGATAGTGTCTCCGCCCCAGTCTTCTGCAACTAGACCATATTCAGTTAATTCTTGTTTAACTCTGTCTATGTTTGCGCCTGGTCTATCAATTTTATTGATAGCAACAATCATTGGAACTCCTGCAGCTTTACAGTGGTTGATTGCTTCTTTAGTTTGTGGCATTATACCATCATCTGCAGCAACTACTAAGATAACTATATCAGTAACTTGTGCTCCTCTTGCTCTCATAGCTGTGAAAGCTTCATGTCCTGGAGTATCTAAGAATGTAATCTTTTCTCCATTTAAAGTAACTGTGTAAGCACCGATATGTTGAGTGATACCACCTGCTTCACCTGCAGTAACCTTAGCTTTTCTGATAGCATCTAATAATGAAGTTTTACCGTGGTCAACGTGTCCCATTATTGTTACAATAGGAGGTCTCTTTTCTAAGTTTTCTTCAACTACTTCTGTATCTTCTTCAAATGCTTCTAATTCTGTTTCTTCTTCTTTTTTATCTACGATAACATCATACTTTTCACAAAGCTTTTCTGCTGTAGCAAAGTCGATTTCTTGGTTTACACCAGCCATAACTCCTAAGAAGATTAAGTTTTTGATTACATCATTAGTAGGTTGACCTAACTTTTCACATAATTCTTTAACAGTAATAGTTTCACCTATTTCAATCATTCCGCCAGCAGCTTCAGCATTTCTAGCGATTTCTTCCTGTTCTAATTCCTTCTTAGTTTTCTTTTTCTTTCTATTTCCCTTATTAACTTCTTCAGCTAATTGGTCTTCATATTCATCAACTATAGTTTTCTTATCTGGATCTATAGTTCCACCTAATAATTCTTGGATTAATGCAGCATCTTCATCTTCAATGACACTCATGTGATTTTTAACTTCAACACTAAATTCATCCATTAATATATTTATTAAATCTTTTGAGCTAACTCCAAGCTCTTTTGCCAATTCATATACTCTAATCTTTGACAATAAAATCACCCCCGGTTAATTTGTTCCTTTTTCGTTTTGGTATAAAGAAAATAACTTTTCAGCCATATTTTTATCATCAACAGCTAAAACCATAATCTCTTCTCTGCCAATTGGGTCGCCTAGTTCTTCTTTTGAAAAATCTTCTATTAATAAGATGTTTTTTTCAATACAATGCTTTTTAAACTTAGATCTAGTTTTATCAGAAGCATCATCTGCTATGATTACAAGGTAAAAGTCTCTTTTATTCCTTTGTTCATTAAATCTGCTATATCCTTCAACTAGATTCCCTGATCTTTTTGCTATTCCTAAAAAGTTGAAAAATTTATTCATTAATTATCTCTTCCCTTAATCTTTGGTAGATTTCTTCATCTATTGGCGTATCAAGGTTTCTGCTTAATCTTTTAGCTTTAAATGCTTTTTCTAAACATTCAATATCTTTACAGATATAAGCACCTCTGCCTGATTTCTTTCCAGTTAAGTCTACTGATACTTCCCCTTCAGGGCTTTTTACAACTCTTATTAATTCCTTCTTAGGCTTCATCTCCATGCATCCTGTGCACATTCTTAAAGGTATCTTCTTTACTTTCATAAAAAATCCTCCTTTTACTCTTCTATTGCCTCTGCTTGAGATTTACTCTTGATGTCAATTTTCCAGTTTGTAAGTTTAGCTGCTAATCTAACGTTTTGACCTTCTTTACCTATAGCTAAAGATAATTGATTGTCATCAACAATAACTTTTGCTGATTTAGTTTCTTCATCAACAGTTACACTTAAAACTTTTGCAGGGCTTAATGCACTAGCAAGGAATTCTTCTGGATCTTTGCTCCATTTGATTATATCGATTTTTTCGCCCTTTAATTCATCAACAATATTTTGAACACGTTGTCCTTTTGGTCCTACACAAGCTCCCATTGGATCAACATTTTCATCATGAGAGTAAACAGCAATTTTGCTTCTTGAACCAGCTTCTCTTGAAATGCTCTTAATTTCAACTACACCTTCATATATTTCAGGTACTTCTAATTCAAATAATCTCTTAACTAAACCTGGATGTGTTCTAGAAACAACTACTTGAGCACCTTTTGAAGTGTTTTTAACTTCCACAACATATAGTTTAGCTCTTTCATTAAACTTATAGTGTTCACCTGGAATCTGCTCATTAGGTCCTATTACAGTTTCTAGCTTTCCTATGTTTACAAACACGTTACCTTTATCTTGTCTTAAGATAGTTCCAGTTATTATGTCATATTCTTTTTCTTTGTATTCATTGTAGATTATGCTTCTTTCAGCTTCTCTTATTCTTTGTGTAACAACACCTTTAGCTAATTGTGCTGCAACTCTTCCAAAGTTCTTTGGAGTAACTTCAAAATCAACAACATCATCTAAGTCATAGATTGGCTTAATTTCTTGAGCTTCTTCTAAGCTTATTTCTGTTACATCATCGAAAACTTCTTCTACAACTATCTTTTGAGAGTAGACATGTATTTCTCCACTTTCTCTATCTATTGTAACCTTAACATTTTGAGCTGATGAAGTTGGACCTGCATAGTTTTTCTTATATGCTGCAACTAACGCATCCTCAATAGTTTCAAATAATAAATCTTCGCTTATTCCTTTATCTTTTACGATTTCCTTAAGAGCACTTATAAACTCTTGGTTCATCATAATACCCTCCTTTTTATATTTCCCCTTCTAAATTTGTAGACTTGATTTTTTCCCTAGGGATTTGAATTTCACCATCTACATCTATTACAATATAATCGTCATTTGCTTCTTTAAGTATTCCTTTAATACTCTTTTTACCATCAATAGCTTTTGAAAGCTTAACCATTACTTCTCTTCCTTGGAATCTCTTTAAATGTTCATCAGTAAATAATGTTCTGTTTAATCCTGGTGATGATACTTCTAAGAAATATGCATCTGTAATAGGATCTTTTTCATCCATTAAATCACTAACTCTTCTTGATAAAGCTTCACAATCGTTTAAAGTAATTCCGCCTTCTTTTTCAATATATATTCTTAAGTAATATTCTCCGTTTTCTTTAACGTACTCAATATGATAAATATCATAATTTAATTCTTCAGCAATTGGACTTACCATTGCTCTAATTTGTTCAACTAAGGCATCAACTTTCATTTTTATCCTCCTTTTCAATATTCAATTTTTCATAAGCAATCTCAAAATATATGTAAAAACGCAACTAAGTAATGTAGTTGCGTTAAAAATAGAAAGAGCGGGTAATTACCCCCACTCCTAATTTTTGCTATTAGTAAATTGCTTCCTTTTGTATATTATCATACTTTACTAATAAAAACAAGGGGTAATCTTGCAACTTTATTCCCCCTATTAATATTTTTCCAAAGTATCAATAATTTATACATAGCATTAAATTATATTTAGGCTTTATTCCATTTCCCTAACTCTTAATTTAACCCCTAACTCATCTGCAATTTCCTGAGATCTTTTTATTTTATCCTCACCGATTACATCTACAACTGAGAACATCACTTCGTTAACTACAGTTTTAGCTTCCTTGGCAAACTTAAGCATTACCTCAAAGGACTTCTCACCCCATTTTGGTCTGGTAACTTCGTTATATTCCTTTGCTGTCGGTGCATTTAAGCTGATAGATATACTATCAATTGCCCCTTTTAATATTTGTACACTGTGTTCTTTATTATGAATTAAATCACTAAGTCCTGTAGTATTTATTCTTACCTTAGCCTTAGATACTGATTTTATATATCTGCCCACTTCTGCAACTTCATTTATCCTTACAAGAGGCTCTCCATAACCACAGAATACTATTTCATCATAACTATCTAAATCTTTTTCTGCTAAAGCTGCTTTAACTTCCTCAACTGATGGATCCCTATCAAGCCAAAGGCTTCCGCTGCCTCTAACTCCATCTCCTTCTTTTCTAATACAGAAAGTACAGCTGCATGGACATTTATTTGTCATATTAATATATAACGTATTTCCTAACACATATAATATATTCATCATTGATATCACCCATTTTTACCCTTCATAAGCCACTTTATTTTTTATTTCTATTTTATCTAAAGCAAAACCTAAAATTATAAACACTATAGCGCTGCCCACTGGCTGAACAAGTCCCAACAAAGAAAACATAAAAGCAGCTGCTAAGTTTCCAAAAATAATTCCCTCAGCCAGCATGTATAATAAAACTCCTGTTATACCTGCAAAAAATACAGCTGATACATTTCTTGTATTTATTATTTTCTTATTACTTCTAGTAAAAAATAGTACTAAGATAGGCTTGATAATTATTGTTGGAATCATCCATAAGGCCGC
>CAKVNP010000075.1 GCA_934777095.1 uncultured Clostridium sp.
CTATATATACTTATTGCCTCTTCAAGCTGCCTACTTAAATCATTAATCTTGTTAATAAGTCCTTTAACATTTGAAACTATAACTTTCTCCCACAATAAGGGCAATATTCAAAATTTTCATTTAACTCTCTGCCGCATGCCGGACATACATTATCCTTTCGATAATTCATCTCTTCTAAATCCCAATATGATACTGTTTCAGTTGAGCTATTTTCTAAAGCCTCTCCCTTTTCTTTTGATATTCTAAATACTGTTCTACAGCCATTACATACTATATAATATCTTACATTCCATTTAAAAAGAGGAATAAAGAAAAAATGAAAACAGGTAAATTCTTTAATAAGCCTTCCATTTAATGATGTACAGCTTTTGCATGTAAAATTATTTATCCCTCTTATTTCTTTATTTCTATCTTCTATTCCAAAGACACCTATAAAAAACATATTATCTCTCCATATCGTAGCCTAATTTTTATCCTAATTATATCATACTAAATATAAATATCATTAGATTTATATTTATTAATATTGATAAATTACCAAGCTACATAATAATTTCTTCATCTGCAGTTACTCGCTCTGGCCTAAAAATAAAATCTAAATGTAATGGAGTATTGTTTTTCCCACCAAACAAATTATTCATTCCTATAGCTATATGTGCTGTCCCCTTAATTTTTTCATCAATAACCTGACAGCCTGTTAACTTTGTAACTTTATCATTTAAACCTATGCCAAATTCAGCAAAAATATCTGAATCTCCAGGGAACCTCTTTATAAATGCAAAGATTTCTTCTTCAGAACAATCTACTAATTTACCATTAACAAATTTAAATAATACGTTTAAATATTCTTGTTTTTCCAATATAACTTTCTCAATAACAATACTTCCGTTAACTGTTTCTTCTAAAGGTGCAATATATATTTCTCCACAAGGAATATCACCATCGCCACAATCCTTATTCCAGGTTCTTTCTCCTAATAAAAATTCTAAAGTATGGTCTGCTGAAGTAATTACCTTTATTTTTTCCTTGCCAGCTAATTTACTTAACAATAAATCTGCTTCCTTCTTTAAATTATCTAAATCTACCATCAAGGCAGAAAACATGGCATTTTTATATACTGCAAGATCAACATCCTCCTGTTCTGCAATTTCTTCTGTGGGAACTCTAACTTGAATAAATTTATCCTTATTATGACCTAATGCTGCAAATAGCTTTTGCATATACTGCCCATACAAACTCATTTTTTCTTTTGGAAATTCCTGATGAAAAGAAGGTGTGTAAGTAAATATATCTACAACTGAATCTGCCATTTTATATATTTCAAAATACTTATCTGGAAAAACTAAATATTCTTCTGAAACTTCTGTATAGTAATCCTTAGCAAATTCCCTTGATTGCTGTATTTTTACTGGTACTGCACCTAATTTACCAATTTCTATTGCAAACCTATCTAAAATATCTTAATCTTTATTTTCTCCCCAGAAATTTAGTAATACCATAGACCCTTGCTTAAATTCAAATCCCTTTACTATTCTAGGGATAAACTCAATAAACTCCATTTTTTATGCCCCTTTTCTCCACATTTTTATAATTTCCAATATATATTATCTTTACGGTCCAAAATCTTAAATGCTACCATTTCACGTCTAATAGTACAGAAATCATCGTTAAAATCTGCAATTATTATGTTTACTTCTTTCTCGCTATATTGTCTTCCTTTTTCGAATTTTTTAGCTATTTCATCCAATACTATTTTCCTTTTCTTTCTCTGCACTGGAATTGATATAAGCTTTCCATATTGAAAAAAGGCCTCAATTACGCTAGTTTTATATTTATTTTCACGTTCCTTTTGTATATTCTCTTCAGTATCGACTATTTTTATCAAATCACTTAATGGTACTGATAATATTTCTTTATTAAGCGAATAAACAACATAGTATTGCTCTTTTTGGGAGCGAACTAATTTTACTTCTTCAAGTTTCTTTAAGTGAAATGATACTGTTGATGGACTTATCCCTAAGCGTTCTGCCAGTAATTCAACATACATAGGCCCTTCAAGAAGATTATTTATAATCATTAATCTTGATTTATCTGCTAATGCCTTAAATATTTTTATATTTTCATCATTCATCCCCTGCTATAGACACCTCTCATAATGATTAATAAATATTTCTTTGACCTGATCAGCAGTTTCTAATTTTATCTTTTCCTTATAATATTCATCCAACATATTATGTTCTTTATCCTTCAACATTTTTATCTTCCAAGGCGCTGGAATTTTATCAAAAAACTTCAAGTAATCTTCAGCCAGATTATTCACGCTTCTACCTGAGTTCATTTTATAGTTTGTATCAAATACTTGATAAAAAATATTAACCACATTCCCTTTTATACTTTCTAAAATAGCTTCATCATCAGCTCCATTTTTTCTAAGATCGCTTGCTATTGCCTTATGTTCTTGAATCATTTTGCTTAAACTGTCTAAATATTCTTCCTTTAACTTTTCACAATTTCCCATAACAATAACCCCTTTACCATTTTAAATCTACAAAAATAAAATCATTTTTTGAAATTCTATTTTTATATCTATCTAAATAAATTTTATTATTTATTTTCATATTTGTCAATATATTGCAACTTAATTCGCTCTTTTTGCCTAATAATTCCTTTGCTATATAATAAAAAAAACTAAGCTGGAATAATATTATTCCATCTTAGTTTTTTATTTATCTACTTGAACTCTTCTTAATTTTATTTCATTATCACCTTGTATCTTACCTCTTCTAATATCTGGATCCCCATAGAATGAATATGCCAGCTGAAGTGCCATAAAGCACCAAATTACAGGTTCGCAAATTATTACCCCCATATATTTCAATGTTGGAATAAATAAAATTACAAATAGGCATTTCCCACCTAACTCAATAATACTAGAAACTAAAGGAACAACCTTTTTCCCTAATCCCTGAAGAGAATTCCTCAGATTTAACAGTATTCCTAATACTCCATAAAACGGAGCATTTATTTGCAGGTATAATGCACCATTATTAATTACTTCTGCTTCTGTTGAACCTGATAAAAACCTTACTAATACAGGCGCTATAAAAAATAGGATTACTGTGATAATTATTCCCCAGCAGATAGAAAGTGTGTTAGCAATTCTTACACCTTTTCTAATTCTCTGATATTCCCCTGCTCCTTTATTTTGTGACACAAAAGTTGAAATTGCCATACATAATGTTGCACCTGGCATTACACAAAAACTGCTAAGTTTTCTTGCCGCCGTGTGTCCTGCTATAATTAAGTAGCCAAAATTATTTATGGCAGTCTGTAGAATAACAGTTCCTGTGGAAACTATTGAAAGCATAAATCCCATGGATAACCCTTGTCCTGCTAGCTCACAATAAAGCTCTTTCTCTACCTTAAAGCAGTCTTTAGTAGGAATTAGCTCTTTACTAAAGTATAAAATATAGATAAGGCATAGTATGGCTGATATTCCTTGTGCAATAACAGTAGCTACAGCTGCTCCTGAAATACCCATATTAAAAGCTGTGATAAATAATTTATCTAAAAAAATATTTATTGCTGATGAAATCACTAAAAATATTAATGGCATAAAGCTATTTCCTATTGCTCTTAATAACCCAGCCAAAAGATTATAAGCAAACATTACTCCTACAAACAAGGTAATAATAGAAATATACGAATACGATTCATCTATTATTTCACTTGGAGTATTTAGTAATTCAAGTAATGGATGCATAAATATCTGTGATACAACCATCATTGTTATAGTTACAATACCACCAATTACTAAGGCTCCTGCTACTGATTTTTTCAAAAGCTTCATATCTCTTGCTCCATAAGCTCTTGCTATTACAATACTAAGACCGTTACCAATACCTAAAGCAAACCCTACAAGCAATTCATAAATTGGTCCGCAGGCTCCCACTGCAGCTAACGATACATCACCTAAACTATTTCCAATAATCATTGCATCCACAGTGTTATATAACTGTTGAAATAAATTTGAAATAAACAATGGTATTGCAAATAACAACAATGATTTTAAAATGTTATCTTTGACTAAATCTACCCTTACTCCCACTCTCAATTCCTCCAAATTTTTACTACAATTATTATTTTACTACTTTTTCCTTAGCGAGGTAAATAACTATAATAAAATATTGAGAGAATATCTTTAATTTAGGATTTCTCCTTAACTAATCAGCTAATTTTTCTATTTGTACATTAACTGGCAACTTATAAGTACCAGTCAATTCTTCTTTATCTGTTTCAAATATTATTGTTACTTTATGTGATAAATTGCTACCCTTACTATTTCCTGCAGATATTGTTTCGTAGACACTGCTTAATTCTTTGAAATCTGCATCATCTATTTTTATTTTTATATTTTTAATCTGTAGCTCCTTATTATCTAGCATTTTAAAATTAATATTGTAATCTGTACTTGATTTGCCAACTTGTAAAGTTAAATCCACCTTATAAGTTTTATCCTGTACCTTTGTAATTATGATATCTTGTAATTTATTTGTAGGTGGAGTAAATACTAAGTCATTTACTACTACACCCGCCTCTTCTTCAGCTGGATTTGAAGGTTTTTCTTCTTCTACTGCATCATTTTTATCATCTTCACCATCGTTGCTACCATTATTTCCATTATCAAAATCACCATCTGTAATTCCGTCATTTACTGTATCATCACCAACAGAATCATTATCATCAGTACTATCGTCTGTCACATCATCGTCAGTAGTACCATTATCTATTTCATCATCATTAGTTGTATCATCTTCTATTATTTCATCCTCGATAAATTCATAAGCACCTATATCTATTCCATTTACTATTCTATTATTGCCTAAAATATCCACCCTGCCTATTTCAATATCATTATCTCCTTTATCAATGCAAGGTGAAGCTGGACTTAATGAAAAGTCAATTCCTACATTTATAAACATTGGATCTTTTTCTATATTTTCTCCATTAAGAAGCTTTGAGAAATCCTTTAGCGTATATGACTTTTTATTATAATAAATACCTGTAGACTTTAAGCCGTAAACTACATTATTATCAAAGTTTAAGTTTTTCACCTGAGAAGTAGAAAAAGAACCACTATCCAATATTTTTACATTACTAGTAGAATAAAAGATATTATTCTTAATTTTTAAACCATCTATAATGCTTACCTCTATAACCTGATCACTGCCTGTATGATAAACTGTATTATTATAGACTTCAATATTTTTTACTACACCGGTATTTGGCTCATATGCACCAAATATCATGGAAACCTGGCTATTATTATATAATAAATTATTTGATACTACGATACTACCACTAGCCAGCCCCTTACTTTCTCCTGCTACTTCTATTCCTGATTGGCTATTATATACTGTATTTCCGTTAAACCATACATTTCTAGAACCATCAGCATATATTCCTGCACTTCTAGCATTAGGGGAATTACTGTTGCTTACCACATTTCCTGCAACATATACATATCTAGCTTGATCAAGAGAAGAATCGCTACATACTCCAAATGAACCTGCAATATCAATCCCTATATTCCCCACATTGTCAATTCTATTATTTATTACATCTACATATTGGCTATTTCCATTTACAGTTAATGACTCTGACCATCCACATACACAGTTATATATTTTATTTCCCTCAACTCTTATATTACTTACTGGTGCTTTAGTGCTATTTCCTGCAACTAATATTACATTAGCATTACCTTTTGTGCTTTTTGCTTTAATATTTGTAAGTGTACAATTCTTAATATTTATATTACTGCTAGTCCCACATACTAATATTCCTACTGCAGAATCTGCTGATGTTTCAGTTATATTTTGTATAGTCAATCCTTCCACAGTAACATAAGACTTAGAATCTATATTTATTCCTGTTGTAATCTTGGTATTAGAATAATCTAAAATAACCTCTTCTCCTGGATATGGCTTAATAGTTATATAGTTATCTTTTGTACCACTTTTAGTAACATTAATCTGCTCTGAATATGTTCCTTCCCTTAAATAAAGAGTATCGCCTGCTTTTAAAGCTTCCATAGCTTTTTTTACTGTTCTATATGGCTTATCCTCTGACTTTCCATCATTACTATCACTTCCATCGTTAGATACATAATAAGAAATTCCCTGTCCTTGTACCACTTCCCCAGTATAAATCCCTGAAAACTCTGTGAAACCTCTTGTTTTCCCTGCTGCTTCCCAGCTTAAATTAAGGCCTCCATAATTATTTTCCTCTGCAAAAACCTTTGATGCTGGTATTGTTGTAGATCCAATTATTGCTGCACATAAAACTGCTATAATTTTCTTTTTCATAAAACTCTCCCCTTAAATTCTCTATTTTAATACTATCTTCGTGCAACTAAGCAAAAGTTTTATACCAAATTTTATTTATTTTTCTATTTTTTTCTTAAAAAAGGATGAAACCATATAAATTACCCATCAGTCAATTATCCTCCGCTTTTAACTGCGCAAGTAATACAGTTAAACAAAAAGATTAATCATTTATTTTCCGGAAAAAATAATTAAAAATGCAGTTTCCTAAGAAACTGCATTCTAATAAGTAAAATTGTTAATTCATCACCTCTTACATTCCTTTAATAATCTGATATAGTGGTTTGCTTCTCTTAATACATGATCTGAAAGAAGAGGCAGAATTATAGCTTTTATTTCACAATTAAGAATCCCTTCTGTTCCACTTATCTTAAAGTCTCTCAATTTAATTGTTTCTCTTAATGAATCATTAGGATCATTATCCATTATAATTCCAGGAATATCCTTTGACTGCTCAATTAACTTATTAAATTCTTCAGCAAATTTATTAGAAGTACAGATTAACTCCTCTTCACTTGGATCAAGTAATCCTCTAATAAACAACGAATGTTCCCTCATAATTTCATTCCAGAATGATTTCTTTTGATTAATACCACTATTTAGTTCTTCACTATTTTCAAGCTTTTCTATGCACAAATGATATTCTTGTGCCTCCTCTATTACATGTTCAAGTAACATAGGATAATTTACAGTAAATATATTACAAGATGAGACTCCATCTAAAATTATCTTTTTAAGCTTTATTAACCCATCTAGCAATTTCATAGCCTTTATATTAATACTCTTCACACTATTTACCATCTTAGAATCTATCTCTTTTGATTCTTGTTTTGTTCGTTCACATTCTAATACGGTTATTTTTTGACTTATTTCTATTCCTGTATAATAGCTTGTCTTTTTTTCAGCATCTAAAGTGTATTTAGTAAATATTTCTCCCGACTCCAAGACTACCGTCCTTACTCCTCCTCTGTTTAATTTAAGTATATCAAATAAAAGTTTTTCAAATCCTATCTTATAATTATCAGCCTGCTTAGCAAGCTTTGTATTTTTAGGTGTGAATCCCGCTTCTAAAAACAAAGAGTGCTCTTTCATAATTCTTCCCCAAAAAAGATGTGTTTCCAGCGATAGACTTACATACTCTTCTTTACTTAGCATAATATTACTCCATATAATTTTTCTAATATTATACGCTTTTAATCTTTCGTATATTCATTATTTCTGTCTTTTATTCATATCTTTGTAATCATTATCATAACCTAAACTACTTAATTTAAAGCATATTAATTATCTCTTAAACTATTTTAAAATCCCAGTTATTTTTACAACTATTAAGCCTAAAATGAACATATTTGAGCTTTGACTCACTACTTCTACTTTGTTATACTAAATGCAAAGATAAGCGGATATGCTTAGATAATATCGCGGGATGGAGCAGTTGGTAGCTCGTCGGGCTCATAACCCGAAGGTCGTAGGTTCAAGTCCTTCTCCCGCAACCATAATAAAAAAATGCATATATTAATATGCATTTTTTTATTTTAGAAAAAATTCTCCAAACTTAATTTACTTTTTATATCAGATTATTATTAAATAATAATTCCGTTACAATGATCAATTTCATGCTGAATTATCTGCGCTACAAAGCCTGTAAATGTATCCTTCTGCTTATTAAAGTCTCTATCTAGATATTCTACTTCAATTGTTTCATATCTTTCTGCTTTTCTAAAACCTATTAATGATAAACAGCATTCCTCCGCTTCATATCTATTCTTCTTTTTTAAGATTACTGGATTTACCATAGGAACTATCATTTCGCCAACAGCAAATACAATAATACGCCTTTTAACTCCTATCATATTAGCCGCCATGCCTACACATGCTTCTAAGTTTGCTCTTAATGTATCTACTAAATCATCAATAACTGCCTTATCAGCTATAGTTGCCTCGATAGATTTTTGAGCTAAAAATTTTTCATCCTTCATAATTGGTTTTATCATATTTATTCCAGCCTTTCTTTTTATACTCATACCAATTTTATAAAAAAACAGAGTTAGTAACAATATACTAATTCTGTTTTCTTACTATTACTATTTTCTATTATAATACTCTATACCTTCAGTAGGCTTAAAATAAGTTCTTATATACCC
>CAKVNP010000076.1 GCA_934777095.1 uncultured Clostridium sp.
GTACATCATAATTATTTTTTATATATTCTAAAGCCAATCCATAGATTTCCTGGCAAGTTATCATATCTTCCTTCATCATGATCTTCAACTTATCTATAAAAGTAAAATAATAATTTACTATTGGATATTCATTAATAAAATCTATAATATCTTTATCTACCTTACATTTATCTTTATCTGCAAATAATTTCTCAAGCACAGCATTAGCCAGCTGGCTTTTTACTTCGCCTTCAAGAGGATCATTTAAATATAACTCTTCACAATCTTCCTTCCCTGCTTGATGTATATCCTGCTCTTCAAAAAATTTATATCCATTTTTCTCCCAATGGCTAATTAATCTTTCATAAATCCCTTCAATTCCCATATTCTCATCCCCTTCTAACTTTTTATTCATTATACCACATAAAGTAATCTTTTCAAATATTTTGAATTTTTGTCTATATTAAAAAGCTATTGTCATTCCAATAGCTTTTTAACTAATTATTTTTTTAAATTATCTAAATACTTACAAGCACTTAATGCTGCAATATTTCCCTCACCTGCTGATTTAATATACTGATAAGGTACTCCTACACAGTCACCAGCAGCAAAACATCCAGCAATATTAGTTTTCATTGTTCTATCAACTTTTATGTGCCTATCATCTAATTCTAATCCTGGAACTAGCTGTGCTGGTGAAATACTATCTCTTAATACAAAAACTCCATCTGTTTCAATTTGATTTTCTTTAAATCTTACGCCGGTAACTTTTGTATCCCCTAGTATTTCTTCAGGCTTTTCTAAAATAAGCTCTATCTTAGAATCTAATTCATAGTCTCCCTTGTACATAGCTACATAATTAACCTTTTCAGCTAATTCACTTACAAAGTTTGCTTCCTCTTCAGCTTCCTTATTATAGCCAATAACTGTAACAGTTTTACCTTTATATAATGGAGCATCACAAGTAGCACAATATCCTACGCCTTTTCCTAAAAACTCATTTTCCCCCGGTAACGTTTTACCAACTTCCATTCCCGTAGCTAAAATAACTGTTTTGGCTTCATACATTTTATCATTAACCATTAAAGCAAAATAATCACCCATGGCATAGATATTATTAATTCTTTCCTCTGTTATTTCGATACCCATAGAATCTATATGCTGCTTAAATCTATTTTTTAACTCTTCACCATTAACATCAAAGCAGCCTAAATAATTGTTTATCTTTGGTGCTCTCATAATTTTATTTGAAAGATTTTTATTTCCAAAAACAATAAAATTCTTGTTTCTTATTTTAGCATTTAACGCTGCTGATAAACCAGCAGGTCCACTTCCTACAATAGCAATATCATATCTTTCCAAGATTATATCCTCACTCTTATAAATGCTTTTCTACAGCAGCTTTTAATTGATCCTTTGGCATAAATCCTACTAAAGTTTCAACTGGCGCTCCTTCTTTAAAGATCATAATAGTTGGTATGCTTGCTACTTTATATTTACCAGCTAAATTTGAGCATTGATCTACGTCAACCTTTGTAAATTTAGCATTTGTTAATTCACCTGCTACTTCTTCATATATTGGAGCAATCATCTTGCAAGGACCACACCATTGTGCCCAGAAATCAACTACTGATACTCCATCAAAATCTATAACCTTTGATTCAAAATCATTTTCTGTTAAATGTTCTACCATAATAAAATCCTCCTTGTACCCCTATGGGGTATATTCTTTGTTTCAATTTTACCTCTACTAATATTATAAGTCAATATTTACTTTATAAAATACTATTTCTAAATAATAATTATTATTTATTTATATACTAACTTTATTTTACCCTTATAATAATTTTTAATTCTTCATACTTTAATTACATTTAATAGTATACAACTAACTCACTAAA
Source organism: uncultured Clostridium sp. (assembly GCA_934777095.1). Lineage (GTDB taxonomy): Bacteria > Bacillota > Clostridia > Clostridiales > Clostridiaceae > Clostridium. Next base: position 1,881 of record CAKVNP010000076.1, read on the forward strand.
AAAATTCCACACCTTGTTAAAGTTCATTAGCTCTTCTATTATTAACTTCATAAAATCACTCAAAAAGATACGTTGTAACGAAAAAAACATTTAAGTGAATTATAAAATATTAATGCAATTCACAATTTTCTCAGCTACTATATGCTAGCGTGAAGCTGGGCGTATTTATTTAGTTCTGCGTAAATTCCATTAAGAGCCAGCAGCTCATCATGGTTTCCTCTTTCCTCTATACCCTTATCACTTAGTACTACTATTTCATCAGCATTTTTAATTGTAGATAATCTATGAGCTACTACGATAGTTGTTCTACCTTCACAAAGCTCTTCCAATGATTTCTGAATTAAATATTCAGTAACATTATCTAAAGCTGAAGTAGCTTCATCTAAGATTAATATTGGAGGATTCTTCAAGAATACTCTAGCAATTGATAATCTCTGTTTCTGTCCCCCTGATAATTTTACACCTCTCTCACCGATAAATGTATCATATCCATCTGGCAGCTTATCTATAAATTCATGAATATTCGCTCTTTTGGCAGCTTTAACTATTTCTTCATCAGTAGCATTCCATTTACCAAACATTATATTTTCCCTAATTGTACCGGTAAATAAAAATACCTCCTGCTGAACTATACCAATTTTATCTCTCAAAGAATCTATTTTATATTTATAGATACTTTCTCCATCAATTAATATATCTCCAGCATCAACATCATAAAATCTTGGTATAAGATTGCAGAAAGTAGTTTTTCCTCCTCCTGAAGGACCAACTAAAGCAAGCATCTTTCCTTTTTCAATATCAATAGATAACCCACTCAATATTTTATTATCTTCATAGCTGAAATCAACATCTTTAAATTGTATATTTCCTACAACATCCTGCAGTTCAATAGCTTTATCGCTTTCTTTTTCTTCCTCTTCCTGCATAATAGCAAAATATCTTTTAAAGCCGGTCATTCCACTTTGATACTGTTCCATAAACTCTACAAGCTTTTTGATAGGCTGAGTAAATAACTTAATATACAGTACATAGGCTAAAAAATCTCCTAAGCTGATCCTATTATAATAAGTAAATATTCCACCAGCAATCAGTACAACATAATCCAATAGATCTATTCCAAAGTTTACTCCTGATGAATATTGAGCCATAACTTTGTATGCTCTTTCCCTTGCTTTAATGAACCTGCTATTGCCAGCTGCAAACTTCTCCTCTTCAGAAGCTTTTGCTACAAATGCTTTAGTAGTTCTAATACCTGAAATAGAATTTTCTAAGGTCGCATTTACTTCTGAAGTTTCTACTCTAGTTGCCATAAAAGCTTCATTCATTCTTTTTCTTTGATAGCAAGTGAATATTACAATAAAAGGCACTACTAAAAATATTATTAAAGTCAGTGTAATATTTATAGATGAAAGAATAAAAAATGATCCTAAAAGCATAATTATTGAAATAAACAAATTCTCTGGTCCATGATGGGCTAATTCTGATATTTCCATCAAATCATTTATTATTCTACTCATCAAGTCTCCAGTTTTATGACTATCAAAAAAACCATTAGGCAGATTTTGAAAATGAGTAAAAAGTTCCTTTCTCATATCACCCTGCATTCTAACACCAATAACATGTCCCCAATACTGCATAAAATATGCACAAGCTGCTTTAACAAGATATAAAGCCATTAGTACAACTGCAAATATTCCGATAGCCCTGATTTCCTTATTGGGAATTGTTTCATTTACCAATGTTCTTGTAATCATTGGATAAATTAAATCACAGCCGGCTGCAATTGAAGCCACAATTAAATCTAGAAAAAACAATTTTTTATATGGCTTATAAAACGTAATAAATTTTTTAAGCATAAAATCCCCCTTATAAAAAAGATAAAAATGAAATAGTAAAAACTCTTCTAGCATTCAGCTAAAAATTATTTTACTATATTTCATTTTTATCATTAGTTTAATTTATCTATATATATCTACTATTAATCCTTGAATTTCATCAATGGTAGAAGCTATATTTATATTTTCCATTTCATTATTTAGAAAACCTGCAGTAAGTTCCTCTAATTTTAAGTCAATGGTATCTACTGTAATAAAATATTGAGTCTGCCAAAAGCTTATATCTTTTTTTGTATCATACATATATTTTAAGATTGACTCTAAATATTCTTTAATCATTTTCTTATAATTAACTACATCTATATAAGTCTTAGTAATAACAAGTCTGTTTCCCTTTTTCTTTATATCATCAATCATCTTTTTCAACTGTTCTTGTGATTTCCTGTCTCTAGCTTGATTAAAGTTTTGTGAAAAATCTTTTTTAGCTCCTTGTACTTTCACTTCAGAAGCAACAGTGTTATTTCTAGATACGCGCCCTATTTCCATTATCTGCCCTCTCTTTTAGTCTTTTATAATTTAAATAATAATGCTTAAGATACTTATTATATCTTAAGCATTATCATTATCTTTCAAAGTAATCTTTTAATATTTTCATATCTTCTTCACTGAAATTATAATTTTCAATTTCATTTTTATTAATCCATTTTACTGTGTTAATACTTTTGTGACAAGTTATGTATTCCTTTATTGTTCCTGTATATACTTGAACCATTTTATCTGAATCGTCTTCAATTCTGTATTCTTTAAATGTATCTAAATCGAAAATAGTACATTTTATATCCTTATCAATTGCTTTAATTATAGCTCTTTCAGCTGTTTCTTTGCCCTTTAATTCTTTGCCGAATAGTCCCCATTGCTTTGGAGTATTTTTTCCCTTACCTCTTTCAGCAACTAAAACATTCTTAAAATCATCATAAATTACAATTGTAGATTTTACTATACTTCCCATTCTAACCTCCGTACAACTCAAGTAATATATATACTTTTTTATCTATATATATAATATTATAAACCCCTATTAAAAATATTCAAATAATTTTTTTGTTTTTAGCATTATTTATTCATTTTTCCTTTTATTTATACATTTTGTATATGACTAATTTAATTGGAAATAATTAAAATGAGGTGATTTAGATGAAATATATTAAGTATCTTCCTTTTTTATTATTTTTATTTTATGGAATTAAACTTTTAACAAACTTTATAAATAAACAAGTTAATATCATAGATAAAAAAATACAAATTTCTAAGATAGAAAATGGAATACTGTCTATTAAAGATTTAAGAAAAGAAAATTATGAGCGCTTTATAAGAATAATCAAAATATATCTTAAAAATATAGGATGTTCACAAATAACTACTTTAGAAAACCCCTGCAGCAAGCTAACAAATATAATTGCTTATCAAAAAGATGAAAAACTGCTGATAAGCTGTATCCAGAATGATAAATTAGATGCTCTAAGCAGTACTGATGACCACCTTAAACCAACCTCCAGGATTTCTATTCAATCTTTTATCGCTAGAATGGCCATTAATAACTGTACTACAGGAATAATTATCAATAATAGCACCTTTAGCAAAGAATCCTTAAAATTTGCTGAGGCAATCAATTCTTCTAATCTAAGCTATAAAATAAAACTTATCGATGGGTATCACCTTACTCAGGCTGTTCGCCAATTAAACTATTTGAATTATCAGGAGGGCTAGATATGTTTTTTTCAAATATTTATTTCTATATTATTATAGTTATATTTGCACCAATCATTGGCAGGCTTATAAAAGCTTCTTTTGATCTCTATAAGAAAATCAAAGAATATAATCGAGGTAATGATATAATTTCAGCATTAAACAGGCTTACTCAAAGAGAATTTGAAATTTGGTCCTGCGAGTATTTGGGCCTGCAGAACTATACAAATATATCTTTAGTACCACCAAAGCTTGACAATGCAAAAAATATAATATGCAATAAAAATAATTCAGTATATTATGTTGAATGTAAAAAGTACTCTAAGGAGCAATTTGTTTCTTTATCAGATATTGAATCATTGTTAGGCTCAATGATTATCAATAATATCTCCAATGGAATTATTATCACAACCAATACAATAAATGATGAAGGCAGAAAAGCTTTATCTTCCCTGCCATCAAACTATTCAATCACAATTTATGATAGCAGTAGAATTACCGGTTCATCAGCTGCACTATCATATATACATTAATTTTGTATATTTTCACAATATAATTATTGGCAATATACTTCTATAATTAAATTAATAATTTAATATTTTTAATAGAGTAGGAGTATCCCAATGTATAATAATTATATTTTTGATCTTTACGGAACGCTAGTAGACATTTCAACTGATGAATATTCTATGGATCTTTGGGAAAAGGTAGCTCTGTTTTACTCATTTAAAGGCGCTAAATATTCTGCCTTAGAACTAAAAGAATCATTTGATAATAAAATAGCATTAAAGAAAGCTTCAATTAAAAATACAGATTATCCTGATTTTCCTATTGAAGAAATTTTCAACGAACTATACTTAGATAAAGATGTTGTAGTTAATGATTCTATCCTAGAAGATACATGTCATTTCTTTAGAATAACTTCCTGCAAATATTTGAAGTTATATCCTGGAGTAATGGATCTTTTAAAACTGCTTAAGAGTAAAAACAAAAAGATTTACCTGCTTTCAAATGCTCAAAGAATATTTACAGGCTATGAAATGGACTATTTAGGCATTACTGAGTATTTTGATGATATCTTTTTCTCTGCTGATCATATGATGTGTAAACCTGATAAAAATTTCTTTTATGCATTAATGCATAAACATAATTTATCAGTAGAAGACAGCGTAATGATTGGAAACGATTCTAATGCCGATATACAGGGGGCATATAATATTGGATTGCCATCTTTTTACTTACATTCAAATCTTTCTCCAGAAATTAATGGAGAACTTGTAAGCACTTATAGATTAATGGACTTTAATATATCTAACATCGCCCCTTTAATAATTAAATAAAAGTGAAGAAGTATCAGCTTTTAGCTGTGCTTCTTCACTTTTTTTCATTTTCTATTTAACTAATCTGCTTCCTTCTGGATCTTGTACAAGCTTTCCTTGTTTCATTAACCCACCTAAAGCCATTTTAAAGTAATTTTTGCTACTACCAAAAACAGCTCTTATATCTTCTGCTTTAGATTTATCGTTAAATTCCATGAATCCACCATTCTTCTTCATGTAATTTACTATTTTTTCTTGAAGCTCATCTCTTTCATTTAATCTTGTTTTTCTAGGTGTTAATCCAATAACTCCATCTTCATAAATTCTCTTTACTCTTAGCTTCATTTCATGCCCTGGATGAATTTCATCATAGTATTCATTTGGTAATACTATCCCCTTATATTTTCCTTCTATTGCTACATGAAGAGTTCCTGCTGGTGTTTTAGAATAAACCATTGCTGTTACCTCTTGGCCTACTTCATAACCTTCACCAATTTCAATATAATCTTCTACTTTTGTAGTAGCTGCTAATCTATCAGTTTTATCTACATAAACATAAAATAAATATTTTCTACCTGTATGCAACTTATATCTTTGTTCCTTTAGCGGCACAAAAATATCCCTATCCAATCCAAAATCAACGAAAGCACCAAATTCACTTTGTTGTACTACTTTTAAATATGCTACATCATAAGCTGTTACTAATGGTGTTTTAAAAGTAGCTACTGTTCTATCTTTAGAATCCCTATAAACAAAAGCTTCAACTTCATCTCCAATATTTATTTTTTTACCTTCTAATACTGATTTAGGAAGAAGCACCTCTTCTCTGCCTTTTATTTCTTTTAAATAAAAACCAAAGTCTTTTTCTCTTTCAACTACTAATTTATTATATTCACCTATTCTTATCATACGAAACCTCCTATTTTTTATACTTTTTACTTAAAGCCACATAATTATCTGCTGACTTTTGTATTGAAATAATTTCTTCTTCAGTAAGCTTTCTTACAACCTTAGCTGGATTGCCTAATATTAATACTCCCTCCGGAAATTCTTTTCCCTGGGTAACTAATGAACCTGCTCCAATAATTGTATTACTGCGTATCTTAGCATTATTTAAAATTATACTTCCCATTCCAACTAATACATTATTATCTATCTTACAGCCATGAATTATTGCACCATGACCTATTGTTACATTATTTCCTATAACTACTTCTGAATTTGAATCCACATGAACTACTGAATTTTCTTGGATATTTGTATTTTCTCCAATTATTATTTTATTCATATCAGCTCTTAACCTTGTACCAAACCATAAGTTAGCATTTTCAGCTATAGAAACATCTCCTATAATGTCAACGGATTCAGATATGTACACCTTATCATGAATTTTAGGCTTAATGCCATTAAACTCTTTTATCATTTCTTCATCTCCCTTAGGGTAAAGTTTCACTTTATTTTATCACTCTTTATAATTATTGTCATTATTTTAATATATTCTATACTATATATAAAGTAAGCAATGAAAATAATGAGGATTATTTTGGGTAAAAACAAACATAAATCAGACAACAGCTTAGACTTTAATAAATTAAAATATTATTATGGAATTCCTCACTGTCATTCTAGCTATTCC
>CAKVNP010000077.1 GCA_934777095.1 uncultured Clostridium sp.
ATATTATTTCGCTAAATACCTATTTATAAAATTTCGCGTATTTACAATACGAAATAGTCTGTGATATAATAAAATCAAGGCTTTAGATAGCCTTCGGGGGGTGTAAGAATTGGCTACAGGACGAACGAAAACTTTTAAATATCAGAATTTTAACTACAGCGATGAAATTAATGTGCTTCTCGCTGTAGATTTGACCGCTAAAGATATTGAAAAAATAAATAAAATATACGATCATTTCAATTCTTTAGGGGTAACACGTGGATATGAGTATATTATTAAAGATTTATATATTTTAGTTGAGAAACATCATTTAACTTCAACGCAGCTTGCTGAGATTTATTTAGTTGGTGTAAGAACTATTCAAATCTGGCTTAAGGAATTAGGTTTAAATAGAACGCTTAAAAAAGCTCATAAAGCTACTCAAAAAAATACAATCAAAAGAAAAAATATGGATAATTCAATTTTAGCTGCCAGAAATATGAATAATTCAAATAAAAGCTCATTTGGTATCCAAATTGAAGAAAAAAGTGAATTACCACCATTGGTAATAGATTTTCTTAATTATCTTGAAACAATTAAAGGTAAATCTAAAAATACTATAAGTGGATATAAAATTGATTTGAGTATCTTCTTTAGATTTCTAAAGGTTTATAAAGGATATCCTATTCAAGAAGGTTTAGAATTTGAACAAATTCCGATTAATGATATAGATGCATCATTTATTAATAGTATAAAACTTACAGACTTATATGCATATCTTTCATACGCTGAAAAACAGCGCCATAATGGCACTTATGCTAGAGCTCGTAAAGTTGCTGCTTTAAGATCTTTCTTTAAATATCTTCATTCTAAAGCTAAAGTTATTAAAGATAATCCAACATTAGAATTAGAATCGCCACAAATTAGTAAAAGACATCCTATATATTTGACTTTAGATCAAAGTTTGGATTTATTATCTTCTTTAGATAAGGATAATAAGAATTACAAAAGAGATTATTGTATTCTGACATTATTCTTAAACTGTGGCATGCGTTTATCTGAACTTTGCAGCATACAATTGGACAAGATTAAGGATGATACATTAACTATCATCGGTAAAGGAAATAAAGAAAGAACAGTTTATTTAAATGAAGCCTGCATTCATTCTATTAATGATTATTTAGCTGTTAGAGATGATTCTAAGGCTTGGGATGATGATAAAAAGTATCTTTTCCTATCGTCTAGAAATACACCGATAAATAAGCGTACAGTTGAATTATTGGTGAAAAAGCACATTAAAAATGCTGGTATTGTTAATGGTAAATATACTCCGCATAAACTAAGGCATACAGCTGCTACATTAATGTACAAGCATGGAAATGTCGATATACGTAGTTTACAAAGCATCTTAGGACATGAAAATATATCTACCACACAGATATATACCCATGTTGATGAAGATACTTTAAGAGATGCAGTGAAATCAAATCCGTTATCAAATATTAAAAAAAAATAAAAAAAGTGCCCCTTTCACAAGCAAAGAACAATTGTTCTTGCACCATAAAAGGGGCATTTTATTATTTCTTCTTAGAGAAAGTTCTGATACCTGGGTAAATTTCAGTTGTCATTTCTTCTAAATCATCATCAAATTCTATACCAACTTCATCAAGATAAACTACATTATCAAAAGCATCTACATAGTCTTCATCTTCATGATCCATGGCTAAATCTATATTATACTCTTCTACTTCATCTTGGCCATCAGCATGCTTTTCTTCTTCAAGTTCTGCTAAGGCTTTTTTTAACTCATCTTCAATGAAGTCATTTTCTTCAACATTCTTTGCTATATCTTCTATATTAATAGCTCTTATGTCTACTCCTTGCTCCTCTAAGCATTTACCACAGTTGTCACAGATTTTCTTTGAAAAAAGATCACAATAATCGTCTTCAGTATATTTATTATTCATAAAATCACCTCATCTTACTAAATTGATATTATAACAAATATATTTATTTTTTTCAAGCGAAAATGATTTTTATTCTTTTGCCTGGGTATAATTTAGGTATGATTTGCTGTAAAAAGAACATTAGTTTGATATTACGTAAATGGTATGATATAATATGATAAAGTGAGGTGTTAAAATGAACGAAGTAAATGACAAACAAACGCAAATATACGAATTCCTTAAAGCTTTTACTGCAGATAAAGGTTATCCACCAACAGTTAGAGAAATATGTCAAGCTGTAAATTTAAAATCTACATCTTCTGTTCATGGTCATCTTAAGCAATTAGAAAAGGACGGATTAATTAAGCGTGATCCTACTAAACCAAGAGCTTTGGAGATTGTAAACAATTCTGTTAAAAAAGAAATGATAAATATACCGATAGTTGGTAAAGTTACTGCTGGAATGCCAATACTAGCCAGCGAAAACATTGAGGATTCTTTCCCACTACCTATCGATTACGTTAAACATAATAATGAATTATTTATGCTAAATGTAAGCGGAACAAGTATGATTAAAGCCGGTATTCTTGATGGAGACTTAGCTATTATTGAAAAGTGTGATTCAGCTTCTAATGGTGATATAGTTGTTGCACTTATTGATAACGAAGCTACTTTAAAGAGATTCTTTAAAGAAGAAAATCATATTAGGCTTCAACCAGAAAATGATTCTATGGAACCTATAATCGTTGATTCATGTAGCGTATTAGGAAAATTAGTTGGAATTTATAGAGCATATTAATAAATAAAGTACCATATATATTACTATATGGTACTTTATTTTTATATGAAATGAGTTGGTAAAATGAAAATTACATATGGTAAAGTATTTAAAGCAAAGAATGAATGGGATAATGAAAATATTATCTGCCCTAGAAAAGACTATGATCGCAATACATACTGGAATTTAAGACTTCTTTTTAGGACACTCTCCTCTCTTCCTGTGCTTTATTTATTAGGAAATTATCTTTATTATTTCTCTAAAGATGTATCTGAAATTAAAATTATCATCTTAGAATTTATTGCTGGTGCAGTTATCTCCTACTTTTTAATTCAAATACCTAAAGTAATCATAGTAATCCTTCTGATGCCTGGTAAATTCAAAAATAAAGATTTTGAGCTGAAATTCTTTTATAGAAAGCGATTACTTACCTATAGTACTACTACTTTTCTAACACCAATTAATTACAATCTAATTATTATTATCCCCCTACTATTATTTATCTGCTTACCTGTAATCTTTTTATTAGTATGTGGATTAAAGCTATATTTATTAGCTTTTCTTCAAGGGGCTGTTATCTTGATTTCTGAGGATTTATTAAATTACTTTTTACAATTCTCTTCTTATAATGAAGATGATAAAATAACTCTTTACGAACCAGTGAATGAATATCATAAAACAGATAGTGATTTTATTAAGAGAATAAAAAGTTTCCCAGTGTTTGTTATCAGTAAGATAAGAAAAAGCTCTGATATAGAATAAAAAAAGAAGCTGCATCATAGATTAACTATGTTGTAGCTTCTTTTTATATCTTTAAATCTATTATAATAGATTGTTCATTGCCATTAGTATACCTATTTTAGCATGATCAAATGTTAAACCACCTTGTAGGTAAGCAATATATGGCTCTCTGATTGGAGCATCAGCTGATAACTCTATTGAAGAACCTTGAATAAAGGCACCAGCCGCCATGATTACTTCATCAGTGTATCCAGGCATTGCCCATGGTTCACATTCAACGAATGAATCAATTGGTGATCCTTTTTGGATTCCCTTACAGAAATTGATTAACTTTTCTTTATCGTTGAATTTGATAGCTTGAATTATATCACTTCTCTTATCAGTCGGCTTTGGTAATACTTCAAAGCCTGCAAGTTCCATCATTCTAGCACAGAATATAGCACCCTTTAATGCTTCCATTGCGATGTGTGGAGCTAAGAATAACCCTTGGAATAATTGTCTCATTACACCAAAAGTAGAACCACACTCCCCTCCTATTCCAGGAGTAGTTAATCTATACGCAGCTTGTTCAACACAGGCAGCTTTTCCTACTACATATCCACCAGTTGGTGCTATTCCACCACCAGCATTTTTGATTAATGAACCAGCTATTAAGTCTGCACCTACATCTGTTGGTTCGATAACATCAATGAATTCTCCATAGCAGTTATCAACAAAAATAACTACATCTTCTCTTACAGATCTAACAACTTTAATGATGTCGCCAATTTCTGAAACTAAGAAAGAGTTTCTCCATCCGTACCCTGTACTTCTTTGAATATGTACTAACTTAATAGTTTCATCTTCTTTTAATACTTCGATTATTCTTTCTACGTCAAATTTACCATCTTTTAAGTCTACTTGTTTATATTTAACACCGTATTCTTTTAATGAACCGATATTTTCTTTGCCATTAATTCCAATTATGTTGTGTAATGTATCATAAGGTGCACCTGAAATACATACCATTGTATCACCAGTTCTTAAATTACCCATTAAGGCACATCCTATTGCATGTGTACCATTAACAAAGTGAGGTCTTACAAGAGCAGCTTCTGCATTAAATACTCTAGCATATACCTTTTCTAAACCTTCTCTTCCAATATCGTCATAACCATAACCAGCAGAATTAGTAAAGTGAGAATCACTTATTCTTTCTTCCTGGAAAGCATTTAAGATTTTTAATTGATTGTATTCTCTTATTTCATCATATATTTTAAATTGTTCTTCAACATCATTTAAAGCTTGCTTATATATATCAAATACAGCTGGCTTTATATTGTGCTTGCTCATTAGCAAGTTTTCTGTAATATTAAGCATTTTGTTCCTCCAAACTTATTCAATGATGAATTATGAATGATGAATTTAGGAAGAAATTCCTTTAGGAATTTCCTTAAAAATATATTTTAGAAACTCTTTGAGTTTCATCCATAATTCATAATTCGTAATTCATAATTCATCATTATTATTAACTATTTCCTATTATATCTAATCTTTCGTAAAATATAAAGTCTTTTTGCATAAATAAAGGAGCAGCATAATAATTATGTTGCTCCTCTTCTTTTATGCAGCAAGATATAATAACAAATTTATTCTTATTGGTTACAATCCTGCTCTTGTTCAGTAAATAAAATAGGCTTGTTTGGAGTTATTGTAGTTATTGCATGTTTATAAACCATCATTTGTTTTCCTTCAGAGTCTAATATTACTGTAAAACTATCAAAACCTTTTACAAATCCCTTTAATTGAAAACCGTTAGTTAAATAAATGGTAACCATTATTTTATTTTTTCTGGCACCGTTTAAAAATATATCTTGCAAATTGTTTGGTTGTTTGTTCAACCTAACCACCTCCATAATATAAGCATACGTTAATTAAATTATAAACCTATTGATTTGTTATGTCATTAGTAATTTTATCAATAATTTCAGCATAGGATAATTGATCTTTATCTAAGAAAACTACTCTTGGATCTCTTCTAAACCATGTCAATTGACGTTTAGCATAATTTCTTGAACCTTGTTTAATTAATTCTATAGCTCTATCTAAAGTTATTTCCCCATCTAAATAAGATAAAATTTCCTTATAACCAATCCCTTGCATTGACTGCATAGAAGAATTATACCCCATTTCCTTAAGTTTAATACACTCAGCAAGCAGTCCTTTTTCCATCATAATGTCTACTCTTAGATTAATCCTTTCATAAAGCTTTTCTCTAGCCATATTAAGGACGAAGTAATGAACGTCATATTTTGTGTTATAGAAGTCATCTCCTGCGTTGTATGAACTAAAAGGCTTTCCTGTAAGCTTATATACTTCTAAGGCTCTAATAACTCTTTTACGGTTATTGTAGTGGATTGCTTTATAACTTATAGGATCAATTTCCTTTAACATTTCATGAACATATATTTCACCCTTTTCAGCCATGAGTTCTTCTAATTCCTGACGATAAGCATCATCTTTTTCCGATTCAGTAAAATTCATATTACAGGTTAATGCATTAATATAAAGACCGGTTCCTCCTGTTAAAATAGGAAGTTTACCTCTTCTATGAATATCATCTATTACTTTAATGGCCATTTCTTTATAATCTGCCACTGAAAATGGAGTATCTGGTTCTACTACATCAATCATATGGTGAACTACTCCATCCATTTCTTCTTTAGTTATTTTAGCTGAACCTATATCCATATGGTTATAAATCTGCATAGAATCAGTAGAAACTATTTCTCCATTGAGCCTTTTTGCTAAATCAATAGATAATTCAGTTTTTCCTACTGCTGTAGGTCCTGCTAAAACAAGAATCTTATTATTCATTAATCTCTCCTTATACTATTCTTCTAAATTTTTTATCCAGTTCATAATGAGTAAATTTAATGATGACTGGTCTTCCGTGTGGACAATGGAAAGGATCATCAATATATCTTAATTCATTCACCAGCTTTTCCATTTCTATTTCACTTAGGTAATCATTAGCCTTAACTGCTGATTTACATGCCATAGATGCTATTTTATTAATCTTTACTTCTACAGTCTTACCTGTTCCCATAGCTTTTAAATTATCTAGTATTTCTAGGAATAGCTTTTCTGAATTAAGCTTCCCTAAGAAATAAGGCACTTCCTTAATCGTTATAGTATTATCTCCAAAGATAGAGATATTAAAACCTGCATCATTAAATACTTCCTTATTTTCTTCATAATAGATAAAATCTTCTATTGATAACTCAAGCACTGCCGGAATTAATAATGGCTGTACTATAGTAGTCTTGCTTTCTATCTCTTTCTTATACTTTTCAAATAAGATTTTTTCATGAGCAGCATGCTGATCTATAATATATAGCACATCTAGGTATTCTGCCAAGATATAAGTCTTATTAAACTGGCCAATTACTTTTAATGGAGCAAATTTAGGCTGCCTTTCATCTAAGGCTGGAACCACAGGCCTTTCTTCTTTTTTCTCCTCGTAATTTACTGGTGAACTTACAGAAGCTGTTTCGTAAGGAGTATTAACATCTTCTTCAACTTCATATTTTACAACTGGTTGTTCATATTTATTATCAGGCTCTATATTTATTACTGTTTTTCTTTCATTTATATCTACTGCAGCATTTGCACCTTCATTATTAGGTCTAACTTCCTTTTTAAGAGCTTTTAAACTATTGTAGATATCTTCTTCGACTTTTACGTCATTCATAGTTACAGAGCTGTATATAGACTCTATAGACGGTTCCCTGCTTTCATTAAATGTTGATTTAGGAATTTCAAGCTGAACCTTTTCTGTCTGTACCTCTTCAAATGAATTTAATAGTGGACTCTGCACATTTACTGTTGAGTCGATTTCTAACGAACCCTGTTCCACGGCAAATGAATTAAATACATCTTTTCTTAATGCTGTATGTACAGTATCAAACACACATTTAAAGATTACTCTTTCATCCTTGAATTTAATTTCAGCTTTAGTAGGATGAATATTAACATCGATTAATTCTGGTGGAAGGTCTATAAATAATACAAAGAAAGGGAATTTATTGCAGGTAGAAAAAGATTTAAAAGCATTTTCTACAGCAGCAACAACTGTTTTATTCTTTATATATCTATTATTAACAAAAATACTTTGATTATTTCTCGATCCTCTAGCAATTGCTTCTCTTCCGATAAAACCTGATATTCTGATATAGCTATCTTCATCATTGCTGAAAGGAATAATATCATTATAAATATTTTTTCCATAGATAGTTCTGATTGTTGAATCTAGTTTTCCATCACCAAAAGTATTGATTACCTTTTTATTGTTATTAAATAGCTTAAATGAAATCTCTGGATAAGATAATGCTATTCTAGTAACAATATCGCTTATTAAAGATGATTCTCTGGAGGTAGTCTTTAAAAACTTCTTTCTAGCAGGTACATTAAAGAATAAATTCTTCACTTCCATGATTGAACCTGTATTCATACCGATATCTTCTAAGCTTAACACTTCACCAGCTTTTATCTTAATTTCCTTACCAAAGCTCACATCATTTGTTTTACTTCTTAAAGACACTTCAGATACAGAGGCTATAGAGGGAAGAGCTTCCCCCCTAAAACCTAAAGTACCAATATTATATATATCATCAACATCCTTTATTTTAGACGTAGCATGAGGCAGAAAAGCTTTTTTAATGTCATCAGGATAAATACCTTCTCCATCGTCAATTACTCTTATAAGGTCAATTCCACCTTCTTCTATTTCAATGGTAATATTCTTTGCACCAGCATCAATAGAATTTTCAACTAATTCCTTAACAACTGAAGACGGTCTTTCTACTACCTCTCCTGATGCTATCTGATTTGAGGTATGCTCATCTAATACATTAATTCTTTTCATTTATACACCTCTTATAATTTCTTAGCCC
>CAKVNP010000078.1 GCA_934777095.1 uncultured Clostridium sp.
GTGCAATTAAATGTTGAGCAAAAAAAGATTATTCAAAACAAACCAAATGGACAAGTGTTGATAAAAGGAGTAGCTGGTTCAGGAAAGACTACTGTAGCAGTAAATAAAATTCCTTTTTTATTAAAGAATTATTGCTATGCACCAGATGATAAAGTACTTTTAGTTACCTTTAATAAATCATTAGTGAAATATGTTGAATATATATATGATGGAATTCTTGCTAAGGAGGAAAATTCTCAGCTAGAGTTTGAATTTGATGATAGCAAGGAAAATAAATTAATGATTAAGAATATCTACTCATTAATTAATAAATATTTTCAGAAGTATTTAAAAAAGAACAACATAGTGAATTTAGAAATTCCCAAGGATAATGAAGCTCAAAATGCACTAGTTAATGCCATAGTAACATTAAGAAAGAAATACCCAGAGATTAAAATTTTAGATACCAAATATTTATCATTTTTAAAAGAAGAAATAATGTGGATTAAATCTTGTAATTATTTAGAGCTGGAAGAATATCAAAATGCTGATAGGCTTGGGAGAGTATCAAAAAAAGTAGATGGTCCTCAAAAATTACGTAAAAATTCTGAAGTGCGGGCTGCCATATATGAGACTATGCTTCAATATAAAGCTAATCTTAATAATATGGGGAAGCTTGATTTTCAAGACATGGCTTTATTAGCCTTAGAATATGTAAAAAGTAATAATGATATAGATAAGTACACTCATATAATCATAGATGAAAGTCAGGATTTAAGCAGGGTACAACTTGAATTTATTAAGAATTTGTATAATGAAAAAGATTATTCTAGTATTATGTTTGTAGCAGATATTGCCCAAAGCATTTATCCACAGGCATGGCTAGTTAAAAGTAGAAGCTTTTCCTCTATAGGTTTTGATATGACGGGAAAATCATCTTCCTTAAGCAAAAATTATCGAACAACTACTGAAATTGCTTTAGCAGCATATAGTCTTATTGAGAAGTATGAGGAAATAATTAATGATGATAATTTTGTAAAACCAGCATTAATCGATAGAAGAGGAAAATATCCTGTATTTATTAGTTTTAGTGAGCGTAAGGCTGAAATAAAGTATATTGTAGATTTAATCAATGATAATTTATTAAAAAATTATTCATATAGTGATATTGCTATTATTGCAAAGAAAAAAGAACAGCTGAAGGAGATTAGAAGTAATCTGTTAAAATATGCTGTTCCTTGTGAAGTATATAATGAAAATCTTGATTTTAAGAGCAATACAATTAAATTAGTAACGATGCATTCAGTAAAGGGCTTAGAGTTTAAAGTAGTAATAATATCTGATATAAGTGAGGGAAAAATGCCTCAAGCTAATAAGTATAATGATTATGAAGATAAAGCTGAATTAGAATTAAGAGAAAGAAAGCTTTTATATGTAGGAATGACCAGGGCAACAGAAGAATTATTTTTAACTTCTATAGGAAAACCATCACAGTTTATTGTAGATATAAATTATAAATACCTTACAATCAACAATAAGAATAAATTTAGGAGAATACACCGAATAGAACCAGAAGATTACTTATTTAAGGATAAAATCTCAGATGTTTACTCAGAAGAAGAAAAGGTAAGACAATGGCTGATAAAGGAATTACTTGAGGTGTATAAATATCCAAGGGATTTAATTGAGCTTGAATATAGAGTTAATAATGGTTCTAGGATAATGTTTGCTGATGGGGTAGTTAATAAATATGTAAATCAAAGTAAGCAGCCATTTATTGTATTTGAAACAAAAAAGTGGGGGGCAGGTATTGAGGGAGCATTAGCACAATTAAAAAGTTATCTCTGCAATATACCGACAGCTGAATTTGGTATTGCCACTGATGGAAATTTAATAACTATTATAGATAAGGAAGGAAATGAGCTAGCTGATATTCCTGAGTTTACTACAGAAATGATGCAGGTATCATTAAATACTTATAGATTTAATGATTTAAAACATAGTAAGAAGATTAATTTTGTAATAGATCGAGATGAGCCTAAAAAAATATATGTGGATAATAACGGTACAGAAAATATTGAGGAAGACGTTATTCCCATACCAATATTTAATAGCATTGCAGCAGGTACACCAATCTTGCTTAATGAAATGAAAGAGGGGTACTTCTATCTGCCAAAAGCATGGTTTAATAACTTGCAAGATATCTTTATGATAAAGGTGAAAGGTGATAGTATGATTGGTAAAGATATCAATGATGGTGATTATGTAATCATTAATAAACAGCAGTATGCGGAAATTGGAGATATTACAGCTGTTGAAATAGATGGCAATACTACTTTAAAAACTTATAAGATTATTGGCCATAAAATATTATTAGAGCCGGAAAATAAATTATATGAGCCACAAATTTATGATGAAGAACAAGTTAATATACTTGGGGTAACCATTGGCGTTATCAAAGGTTAGCTAGATAAAAAAGAGCTATTGTAGTACATACAATAGCTCTTTTTTATATTAATATACTTTTTTTCTCTTTATCAAAGTAAGTCCAAGGCCGCTTAAAACTAATAACAGTCCTATAAGACCATAATGATGTTCAATTCCTGTTTGAACTAAAGTAGAGATACCATTTTGTTTATCTTTGTTAGTATCAACAGAATTGTGAGTATTTTGATTATTTGTTGATGGTTTTGTAATATTTGAGTTTCCACCATTATTTCCATTGTTAGAAGTATCAGGTGATGGTTTTACTGTATTGTTATTTCCATCAGCAGTCTGGTCATCAGCTGGCTTGTCTCCTGCAGGTTGATCATCACCAGGATTATCATCATCTCCGCCAGGTGTTATGTCGCCAGAACCATCTGTATCAGTAACTTCAACTAGTTTAACATTGTCCACGAAAACTGAATGTTCATTAATAATCTGTTGATTATTTACAGCTCCCATAGAAATAGTAAAGATTGAATTTAAATCAGTGTCTTCTGTCATTTCAAAAGGAATATTAAAGTGTGTGTAGTCGTTTGTTATATTTTCTGTTTGTGTAGGAGCATATGGACGCCAATCGTTATCACTGCTACCATCTCTTTGAATAGTAAACATAATTGGTCGATCAATTGTACTCTTAGCATCTAAGGATAAAATATACTTTTTACCTTTTTCTAATTTAACACCAGTTTGTTTTAATTGGATTTTCCAATCAGCATCACCAGTATCTTTAATGTTAATCTGAGCTACATTATTACCAGTTGATGTATCTATAGCAGATGATACTGCAGATGATACGCTGCTATCAGCAAATACTTCCCATTTAGAGAAGCCATTATCAAAGTCACCATTAATGATTAATGAAGTATCAGTAATTCTAACATTATCGATATAAGTTACGCCAGGCGCTCCTAATAAAAATTCTAAATTAGTATTTTTTAAGATATCATCTGTAGTGAATTTATATTTAAAACTTTGTTTTTCTGTAGTGATATCAGCGCTAAAGCTCTCAGCATTTATCTGAGCCTTAATAGTTTTAGCCTCTTCACCATAAGCATCAAATGAAAGATAGTATTCTTTATTTGGTGAAATACCTAGCTCACTTTCTCTTAAAATAACATCAGCTAAAGAGGTAGTAGTAGCAGGAACATTTACCTTAAACTCTCTAATATTATTAGTGTTTGTTACATAGGCATCCACACCCTCAATATTAGTGTCAATGTCCCAATATTTAAGACGGTCTGCACCAACATCAAATGTACCATTGTATACATAGTTTCCATCAGGTAAAATTGTTTTTACTTCTTCATTAGTCTCTTCAGCTTGTCCAATCTTTTCTAAGCGTACATTAGTAATTTCAATATCAGCTAAAGATTGTCTATTACCACAGTTAAATTCTAATCTACCATTAGCATCATCATAATCTTTCATAGTAAATTCATAAGAATATGTTTGAAAATCAGTTGTTAAATCAACTAAGGTATCTTGGAATTGACGAATATAACCTCTGTCAGGAGAAGTAATACCTACAAGCATATTTCTTTCTTCGCTTGCTTTAGCATCAAAAGATAATCTATAGATACCATTTTTCTTTAATGGTAAGCCTGCTTGTAGTAATTGTAAGGAATAATCTTCAGTTCCTTGACTCTGAGAACTAATAATAATTTTATTGTCTCTTATTGAAGCACTACCTTGTCCACCAAGTGCAGTTAAGAAAGACCAGTCAATACCATCAGCTAAATCTTCTTCCACCGCAAAAGTACCATTATTGACATAATTACCAGTAGCATCAGGTTCTCTTAATTCAACGTCAGGCTTATCAGGTTTAGATACATTTTCATCATAGCTATCTAATTGATAAACTTTTACATAATCAATTAGATATTCAGCATTTTCAAAATCAGTAGTTTCGTCTGGATTACCAGGCCAATTACCACCAATAGCTAAATTAAATTGAAGATAGAAGGTTTGATCGAAAGGAGCAGGGTAAGTTAATTCATCGCCACCTTCTTGTTTAGTAAACCAATCATTAACTGTATGATAAAGATTACCATCAATATAAAAACGCATTTCGCTTGGTTCCCATTCCACAGCAAAGACATGATAATCATCAGCAAATGTACCTTGGTCTAAGATATAGTACCCTTGATCTTCTCTATGTGGATTTCCATAATGGATAGTTCCATAAGCTTTATTAGCTTCATGCCCTAAAACTTCCATAATATCAATTTCACCACATCTTGGCCATGGTCCATAAAGATTTTCTTCAGTTGGCATCATCCAAAATGCTGGCCATAATCCTTGCCCTTCAGGAACTTTTATTCTTGCTTCAAAGCGGCCATATTTATAATCATGTTTATTTTGAGTTGTAACTTTTCCAGAAGTATACTTAGTACCTTCTGGAGTTTCTTCTTTAATTCCTTTAAGAACTAAATTCCCATCTTTAACATAGATATTTTTTATATCATCTGTATATTCTTGTAATTCATTATTTACCCAACCAGGTTCATGAGTTTCGTAATTCCAATCTGCAAGATTTAAAGAATCACCGTCAAAATTATCTTCCCATACTAAATTGTCTTGGTTGTATTTAGTACGATTATCCTCAGTATCTGCATATGCATTATCAACTAAATATACATTAGGCAATAAAGTTGTTACAAAAGCAGCTGTTAATATTTTTGAGATCTTTTTTTCATAATTTTTCACCTCATATTATTTTTTTATGAATTATCAACTGATATGTTAAGTGGCGCCTGTATTTAGTATATAGAAAATTTTGACAAATGTAATCGTTTTTAAGAATAAAAAAACATATTACGCCTTTTGTGATTTTGTTCAAAAATAAAACGAGATGTTTTTTGTTTTTGGGAATTTGAGAATAAAAAAATATAACTGGAAATCAGATTTCCAGTTATATAATTTATATAGAAAGAGGGATTTCTATAATTACTTTAATTTAAAGAATAACTTATTGTAGTACCGATAGAGCCAGCTCCTTGAACGCCAAATTCAATACTATTTCCTGGTTCAATAGTTGAATTCCAGTCAGCAGGAGTAATTACATAATAATCACCATCTTCTGTAATATTAACATTCCAGCTGTTATCGATAGTTAAATCATTTTTATTTACTTTTAAAGTCCAGCCATTTACTGCTTGGTCTGTATCATTAGTAATTTTAAAGTTAATTTGGTATCCTAAGCCCCAGTTATTAATCTGATAGTCAAGGTTTAAACCGTTTATTTTTGTATACCCAGCATCAAAATATGCTTGCATTACTGAATAATATGATGGTTTCTTTGTTGTAAGGTCTGAGTATAATAATGGATTGTCATCACGCCAAGAATGATCATCACTTAATCCCCAGAATACAAGAGCTGTTATATTAGCACCAGCTTGTTTTTCTTCAAATATTGCTCTAAATAAATCATACACATATTTTGCTTGAGATTCTGGATCAGGAGCTCCAACATCAAGTTCAGTGATTTGAATTTCAAATCCTGCTTGTCTGAAAGCAGCTAAGCCTGCTTTATAATAATCAACTGAAGGCCAGTTTGTGCTTAAGTGTGTCTGCATACCAACACCAGCACAGACTTTTTTACCTTCATTAATAAAGTTAATTAATTTAATTATCTTATCAGCATCATGGAATGAATTGAAATCATTGTAGAATAATTTAACTGAATCAGCCATATTGTAATTTTCTAATGTTTCATAAGCATAATTAAATGCATCTTTTACAAATTGAGATTCTGTGCTTACATCTCCGTAAATATATCCCCAGCCTGATGGTTGAGAGTGTATATATTCATTAACAACATCCCATGCATATACTACACTTGAATATTCGCTTGCGCAAACGTGTCCCATGTAATTTTTAACAAAGAATTCTTCTCTCTTATTCATAGTTTCTTGATTTACGTAATCAGTAGTTTTTGTATAACCATCTCTAAAGAACCAGTCTGGAGTTTGTGAATGCCATACAAGAGTGTGTCCACGTAAACCTAAACCATTTTCATAACAACTTTTTAGTAATTCATCAACAACTGAGAAATTTAAATCTGGAACTGTTTCCTCAGCATAACCTTCAGGAATAAAATATCCTTTAGCTTTAGCTTCGTCTACAGAAATTAAGTTTGGAGCCCAGCCTAAGATATAATCAGGCTTCATTTCATTTTCAGCAGTTAAGCTATTATATTCCTTAGTAATACTAGAAAGTATAGTAGGATCTGATAGTAAACCAGCTGGACTGCATGTACCTACTTTAGGGAATACATTTCCTAAAGTATTTAATAGGTTAGCATTTTCAAGTGGTGAACTTTCAGCAGTTTCTGCACCTAATACACACATAAATGTTGTTACACTCTTTGCAGGAAGATCAGCATTAAATGTATCATTTGCTACAGGAAGAACTGATTTTTCTAAATTTTCAGTACTAGATGTTCTGTATGCTTCAACGCTGTTAACTAAAGCACCATTTACGCTAAAGCTTTGAGTAGTATCAGTATCACCATTGTTTATAGCAACGATATAAGCTCTACCATCACCTTTGTAAGCAGTAACTGCAACATTATCTTGTGGATTTGCATCAACGTCAACTCTTTCATAACCAGGACGGATAAATTTAGAGAATTGAGCCATACAATATCCACGTTTACTTACTTCTCCATTTTCTTTAATAAGGCCATATCCTCTACGGATATACCACCATACATATGATTGGAAACCATTTTCCATAGCATCACTGATATTAGTAGCTACTTCTAAGGCACCTGGCCATTTGTCAGCATCATCTGAGCTGTTAGGTACATAAACTTCAGTCATCCAAAGTTCTTTATCTTGTCCTTTTTCTTGGAATAGGGGATAAGCCATATCTTTCTTTTGAGTACCATAGAAATGAGTACCAAGAATATCGATATTTTCAAGAGCTTCTGGATCATTTAGTATTTGGTCATAATATGCTTTTACATATTGGAATGATTCAGCAGAAATTACTCTGCAGTTAATTTTACCAGCATAGTTTTTTGTGAAGTTATAAATTTCATCAGCTTCCCAATAAGTCCATTCAAAGCCCCAGTCTGGTTCGTTTTGAATAGAAATAGCGTATAAGTCTACACCATTTTCTTTCATATAGGCAACAAATTCATTTAAATAATCAGCATATGCTTCATATTTAAGTCTTTTTGTTTGTTGACCATGTTTAACAACAGGTTCTAACATATCTTCTGGTGGAGTCCAAGGACTTGCAAAAACTATTGCACCTTTAGCAATAGCTTCTTTAGCAGTAGCTAATTCCCTAGACCAGTAATCTTTGTTAGAATCAATGTGGATTCTTAAAATACTTAATCCTAATTGCTTGTCTCCATTACCAAAAGCAGTATCTCTCTGAGATTCTGTAAGGTCTTGAATCCAAACTGGATGGTTTATTCCACCAAATCCACGGATTGTCTGATAAGTTGTATTTAAGTCTACAACATCATCACTAGTAGCAAAAGTAGTAGCTGCACCGCTGAATAATGAGATCATTAGTGAAATGACTGCAATAAATGCAGAGGATACAAAGAATAATTTTTTTATGCCAGCTATATTAGAAACATCAGCAGTAATATCTTTTAAGATAGGGCTGCTTCCTGTAGCTGGGATATTTATATAACCTAGTGCCTCACCCTCAGGACTGTCAGTACATACTTTAATTACAGCACCATTTTCTGAAGCTGCTTTAAT
>CAKVNP010000079.1 GCA_934777095.1 uncultured Clostridium sp.
CAGCTGCTATCTGTCCATCATTAAGTAATACTATCCTATGACTTATCTTTTCAACTACATCCATAATATGAGATGAATAAAAAATAGTCTTCCCTTCCCTAGCTAAGCTTTCAAGCAGCTCTTTTACTATAATAACAGTATTTGCATCTAATCCGCTAAGAGGCTCATCTAAAAATAAAATATCTGGGTCATGTATAATACTAGATATTATTATGAGCTTCTGTCTCATACCTTTTGAAAATGTGGATATTCTTGTATTTAAGTAATCTCCTATGCCAAATAACTCCATAAGCTCTTTTGATTTTCTATTGCATGATTCAATATCAAGGTCATAAAGCTGGCCTATAAAATCCAAATATTCCTTTGCTGTTAAGCTTTCATATACTTCTGACACTTCTGGAACATATCCTATCTTCTTTTTATATTCGCCTTTTGAATCTTTAATATTCTGTCCAAAAAGAATTACATCACCTTCATAGCCGGTAACTATTCCAAGCATAATCTTTACAGTAGTACTTTTACCTGCACCATTAGCCCCTATATAGCCAATAATTTCACCTTTATCAACTGTTAAATTAACTCCTTTTAAAACTTCTTTTGCTCCAAAACTCTTTTTAATATTTCTAAGTTCTAAAACCGTTTCTCCCATAATTAATATCATCTCACCTTTTTCTTTATATCTAATCACTATTATAGTTTAACAAAGTTTAATTGTAAATTTTAGCTAAAACAACAATAATACATTTAATCACAACTCTAACTCCAAAAACCTAACTGTTCAAAGTTATTTTCCTCATAACTCTTCATATAATTAAAAACTTCTGCTGGTTTATACATAATATTATTTTTTATACATATGTTCCTAAACAGCTCCATTAGCTCTTTATTACGAGGGCTGTTAATTTCATATGAATTGCCATAGTTTTTGATATACTTTTCTTTTAAACCTGGAAAATATCTATCCAGATTTTGATAAAAATACTCTCTATTTCCCTCTCTTAAGGTAAGTCCCATATTAAAACAGATGATGCCTTTTACTTTTGCTTCAACACAATAGTTTAATATTCCCATAATATTTTCTTCTGTATCATTTATATATGGTAAAATTGGATCTAACCACACTACTGTAGGAATTCCATTATCTCTAAAAATCTTTAAAGCTTCAAAACGCTCTTTAGTTGTTGATACATTAGGTTCTAATATTTTGCATAACTTTTCATCATAAGTTGTTAAAGTCATTTGGACTACACATTTAGCCTTCTTATTAATGCTTTTTAGTAAATCTAAATCACGCAATATTAAATTAGACTTGGTTTGAATTGCAATACCAAATCCATACCTTTCTATAACTTCTAAACACCTTCTAGTATTCTGCAATTTAATTTCCAATGGAATATATGGATCTGTCATAGCTCCTGTACCAATCATGCATCGTTTACGCTTCTTCTTAAGAGACATCTCTAATAATTCTACAGCATTTTTCTTTACCTCTATATCTTCAAATTTATGATTAATTTGATAGCAGCGGCTACGGGAATCACAATAAATACATCCGTGTAAACATCCACGATAGATATTCATACCGTTACTGTTAGACAATATTCCCTTAGCTAAAACTTCATGCATACCTTTTATCACCTCTTCTTTAATTTTTAGTATATCATAAGTTTTTAAAATAACATATTTTAACAACTTAACAACATAAAAAAGAAATCCCACAAGGGACTTCTAATCATTTTATCAGTTTTATTTTTCACTTAGCATATATAGCTCTCTTCATTGACATTTCGACAACCTTGTACAAAAATATACCTGCTACCAGATTTATTACTATAGCTGGTAAAACAATAGATAAAAATAAAACTACAAAAGGTGCTGGTAAACCAACAATAAATTGTGCAGATAATAAAAATACAGTACCACTTACTAATGTTCCCACTGGAAATACTATTGCACACATTATATTCTTTTTACTATTAGCACTAAGTTTATCAATTATTTTTAATTTATTTAATGAAAAAATCAATAAAAAAACTATATTAACTGTTACAATTTTATCTATCATATTAGGCACCTGCCCACCTGGAAACTTTGTTGTAAGAGCTGTAAATATACCTGTAATTATTGCGGCAATAATTGAAACTTTATACTCTCCGCCATTAATAAGCATAATAATAAATAGCATAATAAGTGAAAAATCTGGCTGCATTGGCAACCCAAAAGCAGGTGTAATTTGATGTAAAATTGCTCCAATCGCTAATAAAATTGCAGTAATTGTTAATTTTCTAATATCTAAACTTTTATTCATATTTTTCTTTCCCCCATATTTATTTTTTTTAACTTTACAAGATCCATTATTAAAGCTTTTTCTTGAAACAGTTCATACCATCTAAATCACCTCCTTAAAATAAAAAACTCCGTCCTAAATACATAGGACGGAGTTTATCCGCGATACCACCTAAATTGCATACATATAGATATATTTAAATCTTAATATATGCCTCTCATCTTTCAAGCACTAACATGCTCTATCTCCTATAACGTGGAGCTTACGGTTTCCGGTACTTTATAATAATTTCCCTTTACTCCTTACAGACCCATTCCCTAAATCTCTTCTTGCTAGGATCTCACCATCCCTAACTCTCTTTATTGAACCTTAAAATAGGTACTATCTCTGATCATTGGATTTATCTTAATTATATATTATTCCTCATCCCATTATTTGTCAATTGTTTTATTGTTATTTTATTCATATATATCTGAAAATTCTATGTCAAATTTTTCTACCTTAGAAACTATGCTCTTTGCCTTTACATCTGAAGGCTTTGAATTCATTATTTTTCTAATTGGCAGCTCAATACAAAACTCTGTCCCTTCTTCAACTTCTGTGTTCACATAAATAATTCCTTGATGTATTTGAACAAGAGATTGTGTAAGAGCAAGTCCAATCCCGCTTCCTTCTATGCTTCTAGTTAATATGTTTTCCGATTGGATAAATCTTCCAAAAATCTTTTTACTATCCTCAATGCTTATTGGTTGTCCATCATTACCTATTTTAATAATTACCTTATTACATGTTTCATTAATCTCCATATTCACATAGATATTTCCATCAAGAGTAGTGAACTTCATAGCATTAGAAAGAAGATTTAATATAATTCTCTCAATTTGATCTGGATCGCAGGCAGTTATTATTTCCTCTTCCATAGTATCAAATATTATGTTTCTTTTATTATCTTTCATATAAACTACTAAGGACTGTACAATATTTTCTACAATTTCAACAATATTATGATTTCCCATATGTATTTGATAAAAATCTCCATCAATCTTACTTATATCAATCATATTATTAGCAAGTTTTAACAGCCTATATGAATTTTGCTTAATACTTTTTAAATATCTTTCTACATTTTCCCTACTTGGGTATCCATTATTAATCTCCATATAGTTCATTACTAATTGTACAGTTGATAAGATAATATTTAATGGAGTCTTAAACTCATGAGACACATTGGCGAAAAATTCCGTTTTCAGAATTTCAAGTTCCATTGCGTGTTTAAAATGTTCTTTATCCTTTTTAAGCTCATTTAGTGTTGTTACATCTTTAGCTGTAATCATATAGATATTCCCAGTTAAATGATTAACTTGTGCATCAAATGTTTTCCATCTATTATCTTTTCCTATCATTGTAAAAGTACTATGATTAAATTCTTCATTACCATCTAATTTACTTGCTACATATTCTCTGTCATTAGGATGGATAAATTCAAGATAGTTTTTAGCATTTAATTCTTCTAGATTCCATCCTATTATTTCTTTACATCTTCTATTTATTTCAATCCAGCGTGCACCGCCAGCTTCTATTTCAATTAATCCATAAACATCTACAATATTATCAATCATCATCTGCATTTTCATTTGAACTTCACTTTTTAGTTTAAGCTGATGATTTAAATTATCTGTTAGAATTTTATTTGCTTCAGTAAATGATAATACAATACATATATATCTAATAAATTCTTCTTTAATATCTTCAGGTTTTCTATTAAAGTATATATGTAGGCATCCTAATAATTCATTATTATTTTTTAATAAAAATATATATTTAATACTACCATCATTTAAATTCTCTTTTATTTCACATTCATAATTATCATAATATCCCGCTTTCATTTCGTCGGTTATAGTATACTCTGAAGCAAAAATAAAATTATTGCTGCCAATATTTTTATTTAGTTTCATAATACTTTTTTCTTTATCATACAAATAAAGTGCCACTGAATCTGAAAGAATTGTTTTTTGCAGATCATTAAGAATTCTATCATATACTACACTATTGCTTAACTCTGCCGGACAATTCATTATATTATTTGAGTTTATTCTAATACTATTACATAAAGATTTATCTTCAATAACAAATTTTGCAACTCCACCTATCATAGTCTTTTCTTTATTATTCTTATAAAGCAGAGTCTTAAATAACTGATAGCTAGTTTCTATATTTCCATTTATAATTTTATCTTCAATAAATGTTTTATCTCCATTTTTTAGTACTTCTTGATCTCCATCTACACATATTTGTGCCATTTCCTTCTCACGTACTGCATAATTATTTTTTCCAATGACATCTTCTTTATCTAAGCCAATCCTATCAACTGTAGCTTTATTAGCATATTTATATACTCCATTAATATCTTTTATGTAAACTTCATATGGTATATTATCCAAAAGTTCTTCTAAATCTTCAATTGTATAATTTCTTTTGACTTTATTACTATCCATCTTAACTCCTAATAAATTATAATATAACATTACTATTCTGTTAATTTGCCCCATATTTTGTATGTTATTATTTATTATACCATATCTCCTTAGAAATGGTTACTATTTTTTACAAAAACAAACAAAAAACTATTAGAAGTTTATATTTTTCCTAATAGGTTTGCTTTGATTAATTAATATCGTTTAATATCTAATTATATTACTGATGTATTCCATTTGTAACAAATATTGATTATTTTTACATATTCTATTATAATTGTACTTGCTCTATAAAATTATGAAATTAATATCTACTTAAACTAAAATATTATTTATGAATATATTAGTTTATTTCATTGATCATATATTTTATAGATTAATTTAATATTTTACTTAATAAAAGGGGATTTATGAATGAAAAGAAAATTACAACTTATTGCTACAGCACTGTTAGCTTTAACTACTGTCGGCTGTACAAAATCAACTACAAATGCAGACAATACGATTGCTTATCCTGAAGGATATGATACTACATCTAGTGGAGCATCTTCTTATGCTAATATTGGTGACCATAATAATTCTCAATATTTTGCCCAGTTAGATGTATATAATTTAAAATCTTCTGATACGCTTACAATATTACCTAAATTTAAAACATATCAGCAGACAACAGAATATACTTGTGGACCTGCTAGTGCTTTAATGGTGTTAGAACATTTCGGCGAGACAAACTATGATGAACTTGAAATTTCTGAAATGATGAAATGCCATCAAGATTTAAATAAAAATAATACAGAGGAACCAGGTGTTGCCAATGAAAAAGGTGAATTTGGAACTTCTACAGATAGAATGGTTGACTTCTTTGAAGCAATAGACTGGGAAGTAACTTCCAGCTTAACAGAAGGAACTTTAGAAGGTGGTTATACTTTTGATGATCCTGCTAAATTTACTGAATGGGTTATAAAAAATCTAAAAGATAATACCCCTATAATGATAGAATGGATTGATTGGGCTGGCCATTGGTCTGACATAATCGGCTATGATACAATGGGCACTGATTCCTTTGGTGATGATGTTTTAATCTTAGCTGATCCATACGATACCTCTGACCATCTACAAGATGGTTATAATATAGTTCCTGCTGAAAGATTTTTCTATATGTGGCTGGATAAAAATATCCTTCCTGAAGATCAAGGTGTTCAGCAGTGGTTAATTGCTAAACCAAATAAATAATTACCAAAAATAAAGCCTGGTAAAAGTAGCTGCCAGGCTTTATTTTTTCAGCTTATTTTTTTATTTTTCTTATTCTTTTCTTTAGGAACTTCTTTTAAATTTTCTTTTGGCTTTTCTTTTGGATTATATTTTTCTCTAATTATTTCTTCTATTTCCTTTGCCATTTCAGGATTATCTTTTAGGAATATCTTTGCATTTTCCCTTCCTTGACCAATTCTAATATCTTTATAATTAAACCACGCACCGCTCTTTGCTACTATTCCATTATCAATACCTACATCAATTAAGCATCCCTCTTTTGAGATTCCCTCATTATACATAATATCGAATTCTGCTGTTTTAAATGGCGGTGCCACCTTATTCTTTGTTACTTTTACTCTTGTTCTGCTGCCAATAACCTGCTCTCCATTTTTTATATTATCAATTTTTCTTATATCCATTCTAATGGAGGCGTAAAATTTTAAAGCTCTACCCCCAGCAGTAGTTTCCGGATTTCCAAACAACACACCTATTTTTTCTCTTAATTGATTTATAAATATTACAACACATTTTGATTTGCTTATAGCAGCAGCTAATTTTCTTAATGCCTGTGACATCAACCTGGCCTGCAGCCCAACATGTGAATCTCCCATTTCACCTTCAATTTCTGCCTTTGGCACAAGTGCAGCTACGGAATCAACTATAATTACATCTATGGCATTTGATCTTACAAGTGATTCTGTAATTTCTAGAGCTTGCTCACCTGTATCTGGCTGGCTTACTATTAAATTATCAGTATCAACTCCTATCTTTTTTGCATAGATAGGATCTAATGCATGTTCTGCATCAATAAAAGCTGCTGCCCCTCCTAATCTTTGTGCTTGTGCTGCTATACTCAGTGCAATAGTGGTTTTTCCTGATGATTCTGGTCCATATACTTCTACTATTCTTCCTCTAGGAACACCACCTATCCCTAATGCTATATCTAATGGAATGGCCCCTGTTGAAATAGCTTCAATGTCCATGGATGTATCTGCACCCAGTCTTACAATTGAACCCTTGCCAAATTGTTTCTCTATCTGTTTCATTACCACTTCTAAAGCTTTTAGTTTATTTTCATCAATACTCATTTTTATATCATCTCCATTTTTATTCTAAAAAAATACGCTATACTTTCGGACAAGTGGTATGACATTAGTACGACGTATTTACTTAATTTAGGAATAGATAGATTGTATACTGCTCTAATTTCTCACTTAAATCCTGCGATATCTGTAAACTGTTACCTGTACCTATAAAATAATATATCGTATTCATTTTTCGCACCTCCGTACTAACAGAATTACTTTTCTTAATTATACCACTTGGAAACTTTATGGAGTGCTTTTTAAAATTATTTTACATATATTGAAAGATTATTTTTTTACCTCTAATAATATATTTTATTTAGTAACGTAAAAAATAGTAGCAACTTATTATAAATTGCTACTATCTTTTTATGTACTATTTCTATTCCCTAAAGCTTATTACTTACCTCATTAGGAATTAATACTGTATCAATAACATGAATCACACCATTACTAGCTTTAATATCAGTGATAATTACCTTAGCTCCATTAATAAAAACATCTCCACCTTTAACACTAATATCGACTTTTCCACCACTTGCCTGAGTTAATTGTTTCCCATTTAGTGCTTTAACGTCATTAGAACTTAAATTACCTTCAGTTACATGATAAAGTAAAATCTGCTTTAACATATCTTTATTTTCAGGTTTTAACAGAGTATCTACTGTTTCTTGTGATAAATTCTTAAATGCAGTATCTGTAGGAGCAAATACAGTATATGGTCCCTTTCCTTTTAGTGTATTTACTAAATCCGCTGCTTGTAAAGCTTTTACTAAAATAGTAAATCTTCCATCACCACTTGCTATAGCAACTATATCTTTATCTTCCTTTAAAGATGTAGTGTTATCTGCAAATACATTTGATGTAGGTACTATTAAGATTGTAATCATTAATACTATTGATAAACATCCAGCATATTCTTACTGTTCTTTGCTCCAAAATTGAAACTTATCAATGGCTGCGCACCAAAAGTTAATCCTAAAA
>CAKVNP010000080.1 GCA_934777095.1 uncultured Clostridium sp.
ACTTGATTTTTTGGGAAATTTTTATATTTCCATTTAGAATATTTACTATATATTTTTGAATTATGTTTTATTTATATACTGCCTTAAATTATTTCTTCCCTGCTTTATGTACTTTTTGAGGAAAGTATTTAATGTACAATTTAATTTTAGCTTTTATTATGGCTTATTTTTTATTTCTTACCTAAATTATTAAAATTATATATTGTTTGATAAATAACCTCTATCAAAGAATTATCTATATACGTATATTACTGCAAATAGCTATTTACAAACTTGCTTAGGAAATATACTTTTATGTTTTTCTAATAACTTTAATTAGTTTTCTATATGTACTTCAAATTCTTTCGTTCATCACTTTATTTTTATTAAATATCTAAAACATGCTTTCATCCACGTTTTTTACTTTTTCAAAATTCTTATATACTATTCTCATAGTATCATTACCTTGATCATCATAGACAACAATTCCTATTGGTGTCTTATCAGCTTTATTAATGAAAATCCTCGCTTTATTTAAATAAATATTGTTTAAATATAACTCTACATCTGCCTGTATATATACTACATCTCCCCATTCTTCCTGGCCTTCAGCTATACTGTCTGCTTTAATTGGATATGAAAAAATAGTATTCATAAATGCTAATGTGTGAACTATATCCATTTCTTTATTTAAATTTATTTCTGAATTATTCTTTTTATCCTTTACACAGATATTATCCTGTTTATATATTTTAACAAGATCATCTCCGTACTCAACCCTCACCCCCTTTTCTTTAGAATAATATTGAGATGTTACTTCCTTTTCTATCCCCTTGGAATTTTTAGTTATATACTCCACTTCACATTTATATGCATTAATATCCTTCAGCGATGAAATAATCTCCTCATTTGAAGGCATTATAACACCTCTAAATAGAATTACAAATATTATTGATATAAAAGGTATAAGCAATAATAACGCTATAATAATCTTTTTTTTCATGTTGCCTCCCTAATACATATTTCAATATACAATATTATGCAAAGGGGCAATTTATTCATATATTTTATTATATTGTTACTTTGTTCATTATAAAGGCTATGTTATCTATAAGCTGAGATGCTTTAATAGAATATTGGCCCTCCCCTGCTGCCTCTCCAGCCTTTCCATGTATAAACACCGCTGCAACCGCTGCTTCTAAAGGCTTAAGTCCTTGAGACAACAATGCTGTAATTATCCCAGTTAATGCATCACCCATACCTCCGGAAGCCATCTTGCTATTTCCTGAGGTATTTACATATACTGAATCTCCATCAGTAATTACAGTATTATATCCCTTTAGTACAATAATACATTTATTTTTTCTAGCAAACTCTTTTGAAACTTCAATTCTATTTTCATTAACAAATTCAACAGGCTTATTGATTAGTCTGGACATTTCTCCTGGATGGGGAGTTAATATCGTATCTCTAGGAATTCTTGAAACTATCTCAGGTCTTCTTGATAAGATATTTATTCCTTCTGCATCAATAATAATTTTTGCAGCTGCATTATCAATAATTCTTAATAAAAGTTCCTCTGATTCCCTGCTATTTTCTATCCCTGGTCCAAAAGCAACTGCATCAGCATTGCTAATAAGCTCATTACATTTTGGAATATTATCAAAGCTGCATATCATAGCTTCTATAATACTTGGACTTAACAATTTTTGTCCTTCATCCGTTGTAATAAGAGTAGTAAGCCCTGCTCCTGAAGATAAACAAGCTTCTGTGGCAATCCTAGCTGCTCCTAAATATCCATAGCTGCCCGCTACAATTACTGATCTTCCATAATCACCTTTATGTCCAAAAATACTACGTGATTTTATTTGGGTCTCATTTGATTCATCTGTTACTAAATATACTTTTTCATTTAAATCTTCTTTAATTTTTTCTGGTATACCTATAGAAATTACTTTAACTTTTCCTAAATATTTAAAGGCCTCATAATTAATAAACCCTTTTTTGATAACTTCAAATGTACAAGTATAATCTGCTTTAATTGCATTACCTAATGGCCTGCCAGTATCACTGTCCAATCCTGATGGGACATCAACTGAAATTATTTTATTCGACAAATTGTTTATTATACTTATTAATGAACAATAAAAACTGTCTAATAATCTATTTAGTCCTGTACCAAATATAGAATCTATTATTATATCGTACTTTTGGGCATATAAAATAATACTTTCCAGTTCACTTTTTTCATTTACTATTAATAAATCTTTGCAGATACTTTTAACTATTTGCAAATTGGTATTAAATTCATCAGTAGATTTATCTTTAGGCTTAACTAAAATAAAGCCAACTTTCTTTCCATCTAGCAAAAGCTTTCGTCCAATAGCTAATCCATCCCCACCATTATTTCCATTACCACATATAATAAGAAACGAATCTGCTGTAGATTTTATTTCTTCAAAAATGCTGTTTGCTGCATTTTCCATTAAAATTGTGCCTGAAAATCCATAACTATTAATTGCTTCTGCATCAATATCTTTACATTTACTTCTAGACATTATGTACATTATGCTTCCTCCATAACTACAAAAGCTACTACATCGCTTCTATTATGTGATATAGTTGCATGAATAATAACATCTCTGTTATTTAAAATGTCTTTTATAGTTTGAGAAATTCTAACTATTGGCTTGCCTAATTCGTCTCTTAATACTTCAATGTCTTTTAAATTGAATCCTCTGATTCCTGATCCTATTGCTTTACTTAATGCTTCTTTTACTGCAAAATTTCCAGCTATAGTTTCACTTCTCATACCCTTTTTATTAAATAGCTTTATTTCTTCATCAGTAAATGATTTATTCAAAAAACTTGGTGTTCTTTTTATAACATCAGCAATTCTTTGAATCTCTATTATATCTGTACCTATTCCTAATATCATTGGTGCTCCTCTAATTTAAATAAATTTATTGTCTATATTTATCAAACTCTCCAACATACTGATCTACGTATTCTCCAATAATATCTACTAGATGAATTGGTGATACATTATTTTTTGCTAGTAGGTTTAATAAAACCTCAACTTTTTCTTTATTAGGTGATATCAAATCTATAGAATCTCTTTCTACAGTCACTAAGCTTCCATCAACAACATCTTGTCTCTCCACTTCAATGCCATAGGCTTGTCCTTTATAAAACCTTTTTTCAGTTAATCTGTAGGAATAATTTATTTCTTTATCCTCTGTTAGTATGCTAGTACTAATATTTTTATTTACCCTCACTTTAAACACCTTCTTAACATAACTTCTATAATTAAAAGATACCACATAATTAATTTGAATTATGTCAAAGATTGTACTGTGATTGAATAAATTTTTCTTTTATTTTCTACATATTAATTTATAATTTACTTTTTTACCCATATTATTGATTAATAACCTATATTACTCTTTAATTTCTACACAAACGTTGTCGATTATCAAAATAATACCTTTTACTATTTATATTTATTATTTTATTAATATTATTTTTATTTTTTTGAATATTATTCAATTAAAGTCTCATAAAGAATACTTAGCATTGAAATGATACAATCATTGTAATTCTTTACAAGACTTTAGTCTATAGATAATATTAAATTTAATTATTGTTCAGCTCCACTTGCTTCAGAATTATCTTTTTCAATTCTTCTATTACCTACAAATTTGAAATCTTCAGCAACTACTTCTGCTATGTACTTTTTATTTCCATCTTTATCTTCATAGCTGCCAGTTCTTAGTCTACCACTTAAGCTGATATAACTTCCTTTTGTCATGTACTTACAAATTACTTCAGCTTTTCTTCCCCAAATAGTAACTGGTATTAAATCTGCTTTTCTTGTTCCATCAGCAGATTTAAAATTCCTATCAACTGCAATAATAAATCTTGTAAAGCTCTTTTCCCCATTTTCAATGGTTTTTAGTTCAGGGTCTTTAATAAGCTTTCCTAATAATACTATTTTATTCATCTATTGACACCTCCTGAATACTTTATTTATCATTATATCCATTTATTTCTCTTTTATTCATGTGTTGTAATTATTAGCTACCATTGCTACTTAATATGTTAAGAATTTCTATCAGTTATTCTGGTATAATTACTAAAAGTAGAAAACTCACTACGTTCAAACAATCTACTTTCTTAACGTAATTACACCTTCATAACAGATGAAATTCTAAAACATATTTCGAAGGCAATGTCCGCTAATAATTACTTCCTTGAGTCTTTTTTGTTTGGTTTACATAAAAAAGACTTTCGGCCATTAATACATTTTTGTATTAATGGCTAAAAGTCTTTTGAATATAATTTCTCTATTATTATCTAATTCGTAGATTATTTTTTCTAATAACTAGCACGGAATTAACTTCTCCACCTAGAATAATTATTATCGAACTAATGTAGAGCCATGTCATAAGTACAAATACCGCTCCTAGGCTTCCGTAGATTCTAGAATAATTTGCAAAGTTATTAATATAGAATGAAAATATCAATGATACAGTAATCCAACCTAGGGTTGTAACGATTGCTCCTGGAAGTGCTTCTCTCCATTCGGTCCTTTTTGATGGTGTATATCTATATATTGCAGCAAATATTAATATCATGATTACTATTACAATACAATATCTTGTTGCTCCCCATAGTTTACTGATTATAAGTTCATATTGAACATATTTTATTAATAAATCACCAATTACCTGACCAAATACTAATAGGCCTAAAGTCAACATTACAATAAACCCTAAAGCAAATGTACATATAATTGCCATTATAGCTCTATTTACAAACGATCTATTTTCTTTAATATTATAAGCTTTATTTACACCTTTTATCACTGCCCTAAATGCTGAAGAAGCTGACCATACTGTTAAAACAGCAGATACTCCTAAGATGCTTCCACTTTGATGCTCTACCACTTCTATAATAATGGAAGATGTAAGGTCAACTACATTACTTGGTAATATAGCATTTAAACCTTCAATTACCTGCATAGAGTCTAAAGAACTAAATCCTATTAATGTCATAATGAATATTAGCAAAGGGAAAAATGCAAGTACTAAATAATATGCCAGTTGTGCTCCTAATGCAAATACATCATCTTCTTTTATTTTTACAATAAAATATATCATAAAAGAAAAAAACGATCTTTTTCTTTTTACTTCTTGTCCCACCATTTTCTCACCACAATTACTCTTTATTTAGATATATAATTAATATTATACTTATCATGTGAAATCTTTTCCACGATTTATTGGTAAATTTTCATATCCCAGTCCTTAGATAACATTTTACTATACCTATTATTAATGTATCTTTTATCAACGAAAAGTATTCTGCCTTTATCTTCCTCTGTTCTTATTACTCTTCCAGCAGACTGTAAAATCTTATTTAAACCTGGATAAGTATAAGCATAATCAAAGCCATTTTCTCCATAATATTCAGCTATAATATTATTTTCTAAAGATACCTTTGGAAATCCTACACCTACAACTGCTGCTCCAATAAGCCTTTTTCCTGGCAGATCAACACCTTCTGAAAACATACCGCCAACAACAGCAAAAGCTAATATTTTAGAATCATTTTGAAAACTATCTAAAAACTCTTCTTTTTCCTTTTCGGACATGGCTTCTTTTTGCAGCATTGTATTTTCTTCTCCATATTTTTTTACATATTCAGCATAAACTTCTTTCATATACTCAAATGAAGGTAAAAATACTATATAATTTCCTTCCTCTTCATGAACAAATTTATTAATACATTGGCAAAGATGACTTATATTATTACGCCTCTCTTCATATCTCATATCAAGTGGATATACATATGTTTTTAAATTTTCTTTATCAAACGGTGAATCTAATCTTAATCTATAGCTATCATTATCTCCTCCTAATAAATCAACATAGTACTTAATAGGAAATAATGTTGCTGAAAATATTATTGTTGAATATGATGACTTTAATATTTCTTTTATATTTTCGGATGGGTCAATACAAAAAATTTTAATTGTTACATCATTTTTTTCTCTTCTAATAATAGTAGTATATTTATCAGAATATAATTCACTTAATGAGGCAAATGATTTTATATCATAATAAAACTGCAGGACTTCATCATATCCCTCTGTACCTTTTCCTTTTATTAGATAATCATCGGCTTCACTTATAAAAAACCTTATTTCCCTTATAATCTCTTTATATTCAGCATTATGATATAATATTCTTAAATTCTTTTCTTCTAATTCTCTTCTAATTTCAATTATTTCATTATTTATTCTCTTAGCAATTTTATATAAATTAGGCACTTTACCTTTAAGTATCTTACATACTGACATTACACTGCTTTTGGATATTTCTCCGCTGTACATATCCCTTGCTCTATTTACTAAATTATGTGCTTCATCTATAAGAAGTATATTTTCCTGTCCTTGTTCTTCAAATATCCTTCTCAGCCTTACCCTTGGGTCAAATGCGTAATTATAGTCACATACTATAGAATCACACCATCCTGTAAGTTCCAAAGACAATTCAAATGGACATACTTTATATTCTGCTGCATATTTAAGTATTACTTCTCTAGTAAATATATCTTCTTTATCAATTATTTCTTTTATTACTTTATTTAACTTAGAAAAATAATCCTTGGCATAAATACAATCATCTGCATTACATTTTACTTCATTATTTAAACACATCTTTTCTTTAGCTGTAATACTTACTACTTTTATCTTAAGCCCATCATCTCTTAAATTAATATAGGCATTTTCAGCTACTACTCTAGTTATATTCTTAGAAGTTAAATAAATAATTCTTCCTCCTATGCCGTTGCCTATACTCTTCACTGCTGGAAAAATAGTTGAGATAGTCTTTCCTATTCCTGTAGGTGCCTGTGCAAACATAATTCCTTGCTGTTTCATAGCATTATAACAGTTTACTGCCAGCTCCCTTTGCCCTTTTCTATATGTAGGAAACGGAAACTTAATTTGATTTATAGACTGATCCCTCTCTTCCAGAAGATTAATCTTAATAGATGCTATATTAATATACTCAGCAATAATTTCTTCTGCATATTGGCTTAGCTGCTCTAAAGTATATTTCTTTTCAAAGCTCTTTACTTCATCAGTATTTAAATTATAATAACTTAATCTAATATATATGTCTGGCAGATCATTATTGAGGCAGTATATATATCCATATATCTTGCTTTGCGCCCAGTGCATTTCATTATATTCTTCATCTATATATATAAGGTTTTTATATGTAGATTTAATTTCCTCAATAATTACCTGATCTTTGTTTATTATTATTCCATCTATTCTTCCTTCAATTTGGAGAACTATATCATTTATGATGAAATCTCTCTGCAGTTTGATTTCTTTTTGGTAGTTTTCATAAATCTTTTCATTGTCCTTCTGTAATTTTATATGTGCTTTTGTTCCTTCCAAGGCCCTTCCCCTTGAAATAAACCTGTCATCTAAGCTGCCACTTCTTAAAACGAGTTCAACTATTCCTCTTACAGATTCCTTTATGATTTTTCTTTCCTCCATAATAGATTACCGTCCTTACTATCATTTAATGAGCCTTATCTTAATTATATATATATAAGTATATCCATTTATCGCGAATAAATGGATTAATATAAAAGACTACCACTTATGTGGTAGTCTTTTATGAATGGTATTCGTTAACCAGTCTTTGCACAATTTTCTTGATTGCACTTGCCTGCGCAATTAAAGATATTACTACAACGAATGTTCTTATACTATTTGCATCTTTTTCATTTAAATTTAAATCTTTAATTATTCTATTAAGTTTTTCTTCATCAACAACATCTACTGTTAAGTAATCCTTAAAACTTTCATTTTGTGTCTCTGAGAAAATTTTGTATGCCATTTCCCAAGAAATTATATCATCCGAACGATCATTTATCTCATTAAAAGCTAAACTAAATACTTTTTTGATTTCTTCAGTAGTTAATATTGGTCTCATATAGCTCAATAATACCAACTGAACTAAATGTATTTTTGTATAACCCCTCTTT
>CAKVNP010000081.1 GCA_934777095.1 uncultured Clostridium sp.
CTTTTGAAGTAGTTATTAATGAACTATTTACAGAAAAAGTATATAAGCAACTGGAAGGAGAAAATAAAATTACAGCTATATTTAGTTTTTTAAATAGCGTTAAACCTTTTTCCTATGATTTATACAAGAATAAAATAGATAATATAATAGAAAATAATAATATTAAATATATATTAGGATTAAGTAGCTTACTTTCTGATGAACAAATAGGAATAATAAGTGAAAATATATTAAGTAGTATAGATAGTATTAATATAAATACAATAATACATCTTATATTTAATAATGTAATTGAATATAATGAAATTATTGAAAGTAAGATTGCATCTGAAGTAGATTTATATGTTTCTAATAGAGTAAAAAATCCAGCAGTTAGAACTTTTCCTGATCCATTAGAAAGCATATTGGATGATATTATAGTGTTGTTTCTATTAGATAAAGGCGTAAATATATTTAGATTTGAGAAATATATAGAATATAATGATGTACTTTATTTTATTATAAATCCAAATCATTTTGATTATGGAAAGATATCATTAGATAATTTAAATTGGATGAATGTTATTAGAGATGAAAAGTATTTAAAAATAATAATAGATAATGCTAAGGCTATTGTAAATAAAAAGTTGAAGTATAATATAGATAATGGATTTGCAGATGAAGAGCAAACTAGATTATATTATAAATATTTTGAATAAGTGTAGTAGTGAAGTTAAATGTCGTGATTCATATTCACCATGAAACCCTCGACAATACAGTTTGTGTTGTCGAGGGTATTATTATATATAAAATAATTAATGTGGTAGAATAATATTTTTTGTATAGTATCATAACTTAAAAGAATTGATACTGACTATTTAGAAATCTAAAATATAGGTATTTAACGGTGTCAAAACTAATACTTATAAATAAGCAATATAGATATAATAGAGTAAGTACAAAAGATCAGCATAAAAAGGATATTATTACGTATTTAGAAATACTGAATGGTATCTGTTACAAGTAATAAAACTTTGAGTTTTTCTAGCAGCAGGTGTATTAGAGTAAGATCTAATACACCTATTTTTTTTAACACCAAGTGCTTTTAATAAAATTAAATTTAGTAAAAATATTGCAATTAAGTAGGATTTACAAATTTAAAAGTACAATATGGTATAATATGTATAATTAGGAAGAGGATTATGGAAAGTAATGAAAATATATTGAAATCATTTATCTTATCAACGGTTATTGTTTTGGCATTTGGAACCATGTTTGATATGTTGGGGTGGACTAATGGAGATAGTGAATTAGCAGTTGGTGCAATGATTATTTTTACACTTCTATTATGTACATACAAAATTATTGATGAAATAAGGAAATTAAATGGAAGCTCATAGAATTCTAGCGAAGTAATAGTTTATTTAAGGATAAATAACTAATAGATAATAAATATTTATTTGTAATAGAGGAAAGATACTTTCATTTAGAAATGAAGGTATCTTTTTTATATAATGGCTTCTTTTGAGTTTAATTGTTCACTTATTGACATAAAGTTGAATAGTATAAGGTACAAGAAATATGTGATAGACAAAGGAGGAAAAGTGGTAAATGGCAAACTATAGTGGAATTGATATAAGTAATTGGCAAGGGAGTATAGACTTTAGTGAGGTGAGAAATGCAGGGGTACAGCTTGTTTATATTCAAGCAACTGAAGGCAATTTCTATACAGATCCTTATCTGCAGGAATTTTATGAAGGTGCAAAAGATAATGGACTATTAGTAGGATTTTATCATTTTTATAGTCCAGCTGTCTCTGCTCAAGAGCAAGCTGATTATTTTACTAATGCGATAAGTGGCTTAACAAGTGATTGTGTATTAATATTAGACTTGGAAGAAGCAGGGGGATATTCTGCTAGTGATTTATCTAGTATAGCTGTAGATTTTTTGAAAATTGTAGAAAATGATAGTAAGTTAAAGGCTGGTATATATACTTATGCAAGCTTTGCAAATAATAATATTACTACAGGATATGGATTAGAAGAGTATCCTCTATGGATAGCTGAATATGGAAGTAGTGCACCAGAAAGTAATTCTATATGGGGAAGTAGTTATGCAGGATGGCAGTATTCTGATACAGGAAATATTTCAGGTATTAGTACAAATGTTGATCTAGATATATTTAATGATGGCATCCTATTAGATAGTTCTAGAACAATTTCTGGAAATAGAAAGTCTGAATCAACTCAAGGAGGAGTTAAATATTATGTAGTTCAAGCAGGAGATACTTTAAGTACTATAGCAGCTAAATTTGGAACAACAGTAGCTAATTTAGTAGCAATAAATAATATCTCAAATCCTAATTTAATTTATGTTGGAGAGGTACTGAAAATATATTCTAATACACCTATAGTAAATAGAAGTAAATCATTTAGTACAACTTATGTTGTAAAGGAAGGAGATACTTTAAGTGGGATTGCATTAAGCTTTGGTACTACAGTAAGTGAATTAGTTCAATTAAATGATATAGCTAATCCAAATTTAATTTATCCAGGTGAAGTGTTAAAAATTCCTATCAATCAAGGAATTAAAAGTGGTTCAAGCGCCAATCAATACAGTAAAACTTATGTTGTTCAATCAGGGGATACTTTAAGCGAAATTGCGGCTAGATATGATACAACAGTTCAATATTTAGCTAGGATAAATGGCATTACAAATCCAAACCTAATTTATTCAGGACAGATATTAAAAATATAATAACGAGATAGTATATAATATATAAAATTTAAAGGATGCAGAAACTACTTTTCTGCATCCTTAATTTTTTATGCAATATCTTGTTTTGATTCTAATTCTTCTGGATCTAGTGATTTCTTGTCTTCTTTAAATACTAATTGTCCAATAATCATTGCAATAGCAGTTGGTAATACCCAGCCAAAGCCGATAGATGCTAATGGCAGGAAGTTTAAGTTTAATCCTGGTATTAATAATAGTATTGAGCAGACTAAAGAAGTAAATACTCCTAGTTGTGCTGCTTTAATTTTAAGATGATTTTTTAAGAAAGCAAAAACTATTATTGTGATTGAAACAGGATATAAAAGGTTCAATATTGGAGCTGAGAAAACTACAATTTTATCAACGCCTAGTAAAGCAACGCCAAAGCTTACTATTGAAATAATTATTACATTAAATTTATATGTAAATTTACCATTAGTGATAGTTTCAAAAAATTCTGAGCCAGCAGTTATTAAACCGATGGAAGTTGTTAAACAAGCAAGTCCCATAGCAAGACCGATAAGAACTGGTCCGATACTTCCTAAGATATTCTTAGAAATCAGAATTAAAAGGGCAGTCTTGTTAATTTCACCAGCTACAAGGTCTGATGTTTGAGCACCTATGAAAGTAAGCCCTCCATATACAAACGCTAATCCCATTACAGCAACTAAGCTGGCTTTTAAAAGCATCTTAGACATTTCTTTACCTTGATAACCTTTGTTTTTAATGGATGAAGTTATTATAGCAGCAAAAAGTAATGCTGCTATGGCATCCATAGTCTGATAACCTTCTAAAAGTGAAGAGGCAAATACTCCTGTAGCATTGTTTTCTGATATAGTACCGATTGGCATAACAATCCCTTTAACTACAAGTACTACTAAAATAGCTATTAAAGCAGGTGTTAAAAATTTACCTATGGTATCAATGATTGATGATCTCTTTAATACAAAGAAAATATTAATCATAAAGTAAACTAAAATCACAGCCCAAGCTGGAATATGTGGGAAAAATGGATGTATAGCTACTTCATAAGTAGTAGCTGCTGTCCTTGGTACTGCAAGTAATGGTCCAATTGCTAGGAATAAAACTGCAGTAAATATAATAGCGAATTTCTTATTTATCTTTTCGGCAATGCTTTCAAAAGTTCCGTCACCTTTAGCACAAGCAAGGATAGCTAAAAGTGGTAGGCCTACCCCTGTAATAATAAAACCAAGCATACCAGTAACATATTGCGAACCTAGCTGATATCCAAGGTGGCCAGGGAAAATTAAATTACCTGCTCCAAAGAACATCGAAAATAGTGCAAAGCCAATGATAATTGCATCTTTTGTTGTTTTTTTCATTTTATTAATCATTCCTTTGTTTTGTTTTAATATTATCAATATAGTGATTGAATTATATCATGTTTTTTAAAATAATCCTAGTGGATTTATTAAATTCTTATAAAAGTTTTTGAAAATAAAAAGAGGAGTTCTTTAAATTTAAATAGATAATTAAAGAAATTCCTCTTTTTAGTGTTATATTTTAAAATGAAGTATCATAGTAATTTGGATTTTCAATAGTTACGCTAAGTATTAATTGACCATTAGTGTAATCGTAGTAAATAGAAAAATTATCATCATAAATTGAGCCATAGAAACTTATGTCTGATAAATATACAGCATTAGTAGAACAATATTCTGATAGCCTTTTAAATGTTTCACAGATTTGTTGTGAATTATCTCCAAGTGAATAAGTAAAACCTGAGAAAACTAGATCAATAGGTTCAGTTAAACCTAGTTTATCCAAGTCTTGTACT
This sequence comes from uncultured Clostridium sp., assembly GCA_934777095.1. Classification (GTDB taxonomy): domain Bacteria; phylum Bacillota; class Clostridia; order Clostridiales; family Clostridiaceae; genus Clostridium. The sequence continues at coordinate 4,553 of CAKVNP010000081.1, forward strand.
AATAATATATCAAAATATGAATAGTCATAAGTTTCGTCATTATAATATTCTACATTTAAATAATCTATATTCTCTACATCATAAATATCAATATAATGACGAGAAGCGTCATTAGGCAGTGAGTAATCTATGTTGTTATCTTTGCAGTATTGTACAGTTTCATTATATTTAGCCAAATAGTAATCATCAAAATTCTCTGGATTATTATAAGTTAGACTAAAATTGTTAAAACTATCAAAATTTATTACTTTTGCTATTTCAGCAGCAATATCTGCTGTATTATCACCAGAAATAGATAGGTATCCCTTATCATAGTCATAATCGGTATATTCATATTCTGTAGGATAAGTATTATTATAAATATCTTCAGTGCTGTTATCATTATATGAATAAGTAGAGGTATTTGTAGAGCTATTTAAAGAAATATCTTCTATAACGTCTGAAATAATAGGTACGATAGCCTTAACAACTTTAAAGATAATTATAATAGCAACTAAAGCAATAATTTTATTTTTACTGCTTGGCCTATTTTTATGATTATAATCTTTTTTCTTTTTAATCTTTTTGTTTGGCTTTCCATATCTTACAGAACCGTTTTCATCAATATACATGCCATCATTATTATGTTGTTCAAATTCAAAGTGGTCAACATTAGTATCATAACTATAGTTTTTATTAAATCCATATTCATCTAAATCTTCTTTTTTCATATACTACCCCTCAATAAACAATATTTGTATAAATTATATAATATTAGATAGTGCATGTCCAATAATTTAAGTAGTATAGCGAGAGGGCAGCACTTGGTTAAATTTATTAATAAGTATAAGATGGATTATTTTGTCAAAATAGATGAGAGAACCGTACTTTTTATTGTACGGTTCTTTTTTAATTATCATCATTGCTGTTAGCTTTATTATCAAAAGCAGTAGATGAAATATTATTAAGATATTGGTTCAGCAGGATGCTATCAATGGTATTCTTAATTTTTTGCTGCATTTCATTGAAATAATCTGCTTCAGAATTCAAATTAGTATCGATGATTATCACTCCTTAAGTAACATTAACGTAGTTAGTGTATCCTAAATACAGTTTATTTATGAGAAGAGAGCTATTAAAAAAACTTGCATTAAATTAATCTTAGTTTTTTTAGAAAAGCTTAATTGGAAGAATCAGCTACGACATTAGTACTATCATTAAGCTTTACTGAAAGTAGCACTTTTCTATAAAAAATAACAGGTAAAATTGTTAGTATGCCTGAAAGTGCAAAGATTACTGAAGCTGGTATTCTATCAAAAAGGAAACCGGATAAAACGCTACTTATTGGGATTGCAATCATGCAGAGAGTGCTTTGAATCATCTTTAGGGTTATTTACTCTTGGAATAATTAAAAAGCATTCTGAAAAAGCAGAAATAAAGAATGTACAGGCATTAATAATGAAAATTACTTTAAGGCCGAATGTTCCATAGCAGATACCAGCAATGGCAGGGGCAAGGAGATTATCAAGAGCTAGGATAAGAGAATTAATAGAATTAGCTTCTACTAAGTCTTCTTGCTTAACGATAGTAGGAATTATTATCTGGAGTGCTGGCTGGAATAAGGTTGAAATAACAGAAAGTAATATTATACCTCCTCTGAAATTTCTATTTATTACCATTATAATATAATTTGCATTGTTAAAAAACTTTTTCGAATATAGCCCTTGAAAAATAAAGGGAAAAATAGTAAGATTTAATTAGTAAATAAATTACAAAAAATGTAAAAGTGATAAAACTTCAATAAATATGAAAGGGGTTGATCAGTATGAAAAATGAAAAAAAGGTGATTAATCAATAATTTAATAGTGGAAGTACAGGCTAATAAGAGCTATTTATTTGAGTACTTCAAAATTAGAACCCTTTTGTAAATACTGTATAAATAGTACTTGCTTAGAGGCAAGTTTTTTTATGCAAAAAATTGGAGGTATTATGGTAGATTTAAATGAATTTGGCTGGAATGAAAGTTATCGAATAAAAGAAAATGATGGCAAATTATATGGAAGAGTAATAGAAATACAGAGGTCTGTATATAAGGTTATCTGCCAGTATGGCGAGGTAAATGCAAAGTTAAAAGGAAGCTTTTATAAAAATAATGGAGAGAGTATTTTTCCTGTAGTAGGTGACTTTGTGGAATTAAGATATGAAGAACATGGAGATTCAGTAATTAATAAAGTATGTAAAAGAAAAACACAGTTTTCTAGAACAGATTTTTCAGGCCATGTAATGGGGTATGTAAAAACTGTAAAAGAGCAGGTGCTTTGTGCAAATTTTGATTATATCTTTATTTTTTCATCATTAAATAAGGATTTTAATATTAAAAAGATTACGAGATATATAAGTGCAGCTGTTCAAGGGGGAGCTAAGCCAGTAGTAGTATTGACTAAAGCGGATATATGCGAAAATCCAGAATGCTATATTGAGCAGGTTAAAAATGCATCTAAAGCAGCTGAGGTTATCTGTATAAGTTCTAAAACAGGTTATGGTCTAGAAAAGGTAAGTGAATATATGATGCCAGAAAAGACCATTGTTTTGGTAGGATCATCAGGTGTTGGCAAATCAACATTAGTTAATACTATAATAGGGGAAGAGGTAATGGCTACTTCTGGTATAAGAGAAAGCGATTCAGCAGGACACCATACCTCAACTCATAGACAGTTATGGCAGTTAGGTAGCAAGGGTATGATTATTGATACCCCTGGAATTAGAGAAGTTGGCATGTGGGATGCTGAAGACGGAATAAATGACACATTTTCTGATATAGCAGAGTTAATCTCAGCATGTAAATTTAGAAACTGTAATCATAAAAATGAACCAGGATGTGCAGTAAAGAAAGCATTAGCAGAAGGCACTCTTTCAGAAAAGCGCTGGCAGATGTATTGCGAGCTGCAGGAGGAAAATCAATTTGGGCTTAAAAAGGCAGCATACACTAAAAAGGAAAAACTAAAAGCAAAAATAAATGCACATAGTATATAAAAAATAGTAAAAGGCGATAGATAAAAGAAGTTGAATTCTAATTATCTATTGCCTTTTATTAATCAAGATTAATTTGATAAACCATTTTTAAAATTAATACAATATTTATTTTTAAAACTTAAGGCTATTGAATTTATCATTGGATTTGTAGCAGAATATGCATTTATCAGCTCTGGTGATCTATTAACTGTTTTACTGATAATTTCATCAACATCAGCAGGCATAATTTCTTTATAACTGCTTTTAACGACGAGTTTACTCAATTTATCAGATAGTCTAGTAAATAGCAGCAGGATTTTTATTTCAGCTGATAAATCTGATATCTCTTTAAAATATTCGGCAGTATTTCTTTTTTTACTAGCAGTATGATATCTAACTAAAACGTATGATAAGCTTAAATCAAAAAAACTTGTATCAATTAAATCAGCAGAGGATTTAAGAAAATCAGCACCAACTAAGTAATGATTCTGAGTCAATTT
>CAKVNP010000082.1 GCA_934777095.1 uncultured Clostridium sp.
CTTACTCTAACTCTTGCAAGAATTTTGCCAAAGGCTAAATTCAAGTACTAATATCTAACTCTCTTCGCATCAGCGATCTTACTCTAACTCTTACAAGAATTTTGCCAAAGGCTAAATTCAAGTACTAATATCTAACTCTCTTCGCATCAGCGATCTTACTCTAACTCTTGCAAGAATTTTGCCAAAGGCTAAATTCAAGTACTAATATCTAACTCTCTTCGCATCAGCGATTTTACTCTACCCTAGGTTTTCCACTTAAAAGGGACTCTAAATCAAAGATTTAGAGTCCCTTTTAACATTCACTTTGCTAAGCAATACTTCACTTGCCCCTAGGGCAACATTCACTTTGCAAAGCAACCTTTCACTAAAACTTATTAATCAAACTATGTGAATGTTTGATTAATAAGTTTTCTTCCATATTGATTTACTAAATAAAATTAACATAGGATAAATTTCTAATCTTCCTGCCAACATACAAAATGATAAAACAAGCTTGCTTAATGGAGAAAATGCTGCAAAGTTCCCTGTTGCTCCTACAAGCTCAAATCCCGGTCCTATATTACTCATAGTAGCTATTACAGATGTTACTGTAGTAACAAGGTCAAAATTATCAAAAGCTACTATAAATATTGCAATTAACGATATTACTATATATGCTCCAATAAATAGTAATACGCCTGAAATTGTTTCCTCTTCTACAACTTTTCCATCTATTTTTACACTTTGAATTCTCTTTGGATGAAGAATTTTATTTATTTCCCTTTTAATTGCTTTAAACATAATTACTATTCTGATGGTTTTAATTCCGCCACCTGTAGAACCAGCCATAGCACCTACAAACATAAGCATAGTTAAAATAATCTTACTTACTGTTGGCCACAGATTAAAATCAGTACTAGCATAACCGGTTGTAGTAATAATAGATGCTACTTGGAATGATGATTGCCTTATTGATAATCCTAAATCACCTTTATTCATTCCTAATATATTAATTGTAATAAATATTATAGAAACTAAAACCATTAAACAATAGTATTTAAGTTCTTCATTATTAAATGCATTTTTAAAATTCCCTTTAAACACTTGGAAGTATAAAGCAAAATTCACTCCAAATAAAAGCATAAATATTGTAATAATCCATTCCACTGTTGCATTATTATAGGCGGCAACACTGGAGTTCATATTTGAAAATCCACCGGTACCAGCTGTTCCTAATGCATGTATTGCTGCATCATAAAATGATAAACCAGCAATTTTTAATAGCACCATTTCAACTATAGTCATTATAAAATAAATTATGTATAATATCTTCGCTGTTTCTTTTATCTTAGGCACTATTTTACCTGGGGTTGGTCCTGGACTTTCAGCTTTTAATAAAAATATTGCATTAGATCCTAGTGAAGGAACTAAAGCTAACATAAAGATTAAGAATCCCATTCCTCCAATCCAATGGGTAAAACTTCTCCAAAATAGTATTCCCTTAGGAAGCGATTGTATTTCTGTTAGTATTGATGCTCCTGTAGTGGTAAATCCTGATGCAGTTTCGAAGAAAGCATCAATAAATGACGGTATTGCTCCACTTATCATAAAAGGAATTGCTCCAACTACTGATATTAATAGCCATGCTAAACCAACAGTTAAGAAGCCTTCTTTTGCATAAACTTCTTTTTTCTGCACCTTAATTCTACATAAAAAGTAACAGATAGGTGCCATACCCACAATGGTTATAAAGAATGCCATAGCATCCCCATTACCATAATATAAAGCTATGATTAAGGGAACTACCAATAATGCAAGTTCATATTTTAAGACATAGCCTAAAACATTCAGCATAAACTTATAATTCATTTAGTTAGCACCTCCAAAGATGATATCATCTAATGTTAATAGATTAGAATTTTTAGTAACTACTATAACCCTATCACCTATTACTAAATGATCATCTCCAGTTGGTATAATAATTTTATTATTTCTTACTATTGTTGCCACTAAACTATCTTCTCTAAATTTGATTTTCTTAAATGCAACTCCTAAATTTCTTGTATCCTCAGTAACTGTAAATTCAATTGCTTCTGCTTTCTCATTGCATATTTTGTAAATATTTTCAATTGAACAACATCTTTGATTTTTCACTGTTCTTAAATACTTAATTATTTTATTTGCAGTAGCTAATTTAGGACTTACTATTGAATTAATTCTTAAATCTAAAGCTAAACTATTATAATTATCTCTTGTAACCTTTGTTATTACGTTATCTACATTATTATTAGCTGCAAACAAAGATGCTATTATATTATCTTCATCTCTATCTGTAAGAGCTATAAAACTATCAACATCTAATAAGCTTTCAGATAATAACATTTCTTGATCCATTCCATCTCCATTAATAATAATTGAATCTGGTAGAATTTCAGTAAGCTCCTGACACTTTTCTAAATTCTTTTCTACTATTTTACTTGTTACACCGACTTCGTTAATTACCTTAGCCAAATAATAACTTATTTTTCCTCCACCAATTATCATCGAAGTCTTTACCTTCTTTTTGTATTTTCCTAATCTTTTAAAGAAAGCTTGAATTTCTTTATGCTCTCCTATTACATATGCTCTATCATCATTATGGAAGACATAATCTCCATTTGGAATTATAACCTCACCATTTCTCTCAATTCCACAGAATAATACATTACCTCTAATATAATCAAGATCAACTACTTTTTTATCTTCTAGCCCTGTATCATCTGATATTTTAAATCCAACAAGATTAACTTTGCCATTTGAAAAATTATCGATACTACATACTGAAGGATATTTAATTAATTTTGCAATTTCATTAGCTGTAATCTTTTCAGGATTTAACACTAAATCAATTCCAAGAGCTTCAGTAAGCATTATTATATCCTCATCATAATCAGGCATTCTTACCCTTGCTACAGTATGTTTGGCTCCTAACTTTTTAGCTGCAAGAGAACAAAGCATATTAAGCTCATCACTACCTGTTACTGCAATTACAATATCAGCATCTCTTACGCCAGCCTCAGACAACACTTTTAAACTTGTACAATTTCCCTTTATACACATAACATCTAAATTGTTGTTTATCTTTTCCAAAGCAACAGCATTGTTATCAATTATTGTTACATTATCTTCTTCTACTGAAATATATTTAGCTATGGTATATCCCACTTTACCTGCGCCTACAATAATAATGTTCATTTTATTCTCCTTGTTGTACAATTATCATGTCAAAGCATTAATAATTATGATTATTTTTATTTAAAAAACACTAGTATGATTATACAGTATATGACATGATAACTCAAAATTTCTTTTATTTATTTTTACCTAATTAATTTAATCTATTCCAACAATAAAGCGCTTTTTCTTTACTTCTCTTATTTTATCTTAATAATTTGTTAATAAAAAATTAACTATTGCAAATATTATTTGCAATAGTTCTCTAGTATTAGCTATTTAATAATTTAAGTAATTCATTTACAGACTGCTTAACCTGCTCAGGTAATCTTGCAATAGCTTTATTCCTTTCATTTTCGTTATTTATCTGAGCTATTCTCATTATTTCTTGTTGTAGACCAGGAGTTTTATTTAACTCATTGGCTAATTTGTTAAACTTTCTAGAAAATGTTGGATCCTGCATCTTTGTCTGTAGCTTTCTTATCAATTCATATGCATTCATTCAAATGGCCTCCTAGGCAAATTTACATTATATTTTTATAATATTCAGTATTATTTTAAATGTTCAGCTTCATTTATAAATTTGACTTGTTTCTTTTAAGACTTTAACTCTATATTCCTTATTTCAGCAAATTAATTTATTAACTTTTTACAAACTTTATATATTTGTAATGTAAAATTATATTATTTATTATATAATTATATAATTATATAATTAAATTAATATCCTAAGGGGGAAACATCGTGGCAATTAAAATAGTAACTGACAGTACTTCTTATATACCTGCTGAATATTTAAAGGAATACGATATCAAGGTAGTTTCTTTAAACGTTATTATGGATGGTATAAGCAGAAGAGAACTAGATTTAGATAATTCTACCTTCTATTCGGAAATGGCTAAAGCAAAAGAAATTCCAACTTCATCACAACCTATTCCTGACGAAGTATATAATGTTTTTGAAAATATAGTTAAAGATGGCGATTCAGTAATAGGTATATTTCTATCTTCAGATATGAGTGGTACAGTATCTAGTGCAAATTTAATTAAATCTATGATTCAAGAAAAATATACAGATGCCGAAATTGAAATTATTGATTCTAGAACTAATTGTATGCAAATGGGATATGTAGCTATTCAAGCAGCTAAAGCTGCTAAAGAGGGGAAAACAATTTCTGAAGTAATAGATATAGCAAATGACGTAATACATAATAGTAGATTTATATTTACACCTGATACACTTGATTACTTAAAAAAAGGTGGTAGAATCGGTGGAGCTGCTGCTCTATTTGGTACCCTACTGCAAATTAAGCCGATCCTTACAGTAAACGATGGTAAGACTTCTGTATTTACCAAAGTCCGTACTAAAAAGAAAGCTATAGATACTTTGATAGATTCTTTACTTAAAGATTTAGAAGATAGAGATTTAGGCGATGTAATAGTACATCATATAAACTGTCCTAAAGATGGCCAGATTTTAGTGGATAAAATTAAAGAAAAACTTGGTATAACTGCAAAAATGCAGTCTATCGGACCTATTATAGGATTGCATGTTGGTCCAGGTAGCGTTGGAATTGCATACTATACAAAACCCAAAAATAATTAAAACATAAGTAAAAAAGCAAGGAGAAAAAATTTCTCCATGCTTTTTATTTATCATAATAAACCCATATCGAGTCTATATACTTTTTATGCTCTCTTTTAGATAGATAAAAACCTTTTTCACCAATTGAAGGAATTTGATTTATGCCGTCAGTAAAAATTATATTTATATTAAGGAAATCCTCAGGATAATAACAGCTATATATTCCATTCCCTTCGCTTATCATATTTATTCCTGGCCATGGATTTAATATTTTATCATCATAATATATATATGCCTTAGGATTATTCCAAGTCATCGGCTTACAAAAATATATCTTTATTTTTCCCTTAATCTCTTTTTCATAATCCACTATTTCCAGTTCTCTTTTCCTATATAAAATAATTATGCTTCGCTCTGCTACTTCAGCACTTAATTTACCATCAATAACATAAAATTCTTTGTGACTTATTTCATCTATATAAATTCCATCTTTCAATTTTACATCCCAATTAATTTCAATGGCCTCTCCGATATTAATTAATAATATCCCTTTATTTCCTCTTTCTATCATTACAAGGCGTTTTCCTTCATTTACTATATTTTCGTCCTGCCCATTCATTTCATTTCTAAATTTATTTATAGCAACTATATCAGGATTTTTCCAAAAATCATTTCCTGGCTCTCCTATCTTTCCTGATAGTTTTTCTCTGCCTTTAGGCCTATTGAAAAATAAAGGTGATGGATCTTTTCTAGCGGCAATTATTGCCCATGCCATTATTATCTGCCACTTCTCAAGAGATGCAGTTTTTCCATGTAGGCTTGCATAATCATCATGGGATTCAACCCAGGTAATAAGATTATAGGGTTTCACAAAAGAAGGAATATAATACTCTTTTATATTCTCCAAATTAGGTTCACTATCAAATCCTACTGATGCTCTAACCCAATAGCTATATCCTTCTGCTGACAATGCCATATATTCACTATATCCTTCATAATTTGACGCACCACTTTGCAGGACTTCTCCATAAAGGATTAATTTATCCCTATTTATCAATGACCCTATAACCCTTGGCCAAAAATTACTTCCATCAGGATCACATGGCAGCTCAACATGCTTTGCAGCATCAAATCTTAAGCCATCAATACCACATTTAATTAAATCATTTAAAAAATCTATAATTATATCCTGTAATTTTTCATTGGCCGTATTTAAATCAGGAAGTCCTATTCCTAAATGGGTTACCTGCCACCTATCATTCCAATCTTCAACATTTCTTTTTTCATGCCAAAAATCTGGATTATCCTTTAAAATGCTATCTACTTTATCGTGTGGGTATATAGATAATTCTCCGCCACCTTTGCTGGCCGTATGATTAACTATTACATCTGCTATAATCTTCAGACCGCACTTATGAGCTTCTGTGCATAAGTCTATCAATTCTTCCCTGCTGCCTATTTGAGTATTGCCAATTTTAAAATTAATAGGCTGATATAATACCCACCATTTTTCATTTTCTAAAGAATCATCTTTTGTCCCTTGCACTGGTGATATCTGTATTGCAGTATATCCTGCTTTCCGTATCTCTTCTAGGTTATTTTTAATTGCTTTTAATGACCAATTCCATGCATGAAGAATTGTTTCACCATTTATAAATCTTTTATCATTCTTTTCTATTTTAGAAAAAACATTTACCTTTACATCTTCTGAACTGTTATGGTTAATAATGAATAGTAATAAAGCAATTATTTCTGTAACTCCTTGGCTATTCTTAATCATAAAAGGTTCCCCCATATTTTTTACTTGGCTTTTATTTATGATTCTTAGTTTCTAATAATTAGTTCATTATTTCATTTATTTTACATATTATATTATTAATATTTTTGATATTTTGTGATTATTTTTTGTAATTTCTCATTTTTTTAACTTTTTTTATTTCTTTCACATTTTCTTATATGCCGCATACCCTATACTATTTAATCTTTTTTCTATTTTCACATAGACTTTATCACTTATAATAAATACTAAATACATCGAGATAATTAAAATAATCACCTTAAAATTTCCATACTAAGGAGGTTTATTTATGAAAGCAGATCTTGTTTGCGAAGGTGGCGGAATTCGTGGTATTGCATTATTAGGAGCAATTACTGCATTAGAAGAAGCAGGCTATACCTTTGAAAAACTTGCTGGAACATCTGCTGGAGCATTAGTTTCATCGCTAATTTCAGTGGGTTATTCTGGAAAAGAGCTTCAAGATATTTTATTCAATTTAGATTTTAAATATTATATTAGAAAAAGCCGTTTATCCTTAGTGCCAATATTAGGTGAATCCATTAGTCTGTTTACAGCTAAAGGGCTTTTTTCAACTAATGCCATTGAAAATTTACTTACTTCCCTGTATCAGAAAAAAGGCAAAGAAAAATTTAAAGATATTGCTATTAATGGCGAAAGCCCATTAAAAATTATTGCTACAGATATTACCAAAAAGCAGCTGCTTATCCTCCCTGATGATTTAATAAAATATAATATTGACCCATTAGAATTTCCTATTGCAAGAGCAGTTAAAATGAGCATCAGCATTCCCATATTTTTCATTCCTGAAAAGCTTAAAAATAAAGAAGGTACTTCATTCATCGTGGACGGGGGACTGCTTAGCAATTATCCAATATGGCTTTTCGATACAAATTCTATTCCTAAGTGGCCAACTTTCGGCTTGAAACTTTTGAAGGAACGGCAGCTGAAAGTAAATTATGCTGAGAAATACAAATTAACCACTTATCTGCTTGATATAATCGACTCTGCATTATCTAAAAATGAAGACATTTATTTAAGCAATAAGGATTTAATCAGGACTATTTATATTCCCACTTATGATGTTGAAACCACTGATTTTACCCTTTCAAAAGAAAGCATGATTTCACTGGTTGAATCAGGGTACACTAGTGCCAAAAAGTTTCTCCAGACTTGGAACTTTAATAATTATCTTGCACGGTACAGAAGCTAATCTAACTATCAGCATACATAATTTTCCTCTAATAAATATCTTAAAAATACTAATACTAACAGTATTATTTATTAAAGGAGGATATATTAATGGCTGGAAAAGCAAAAGATTATGTTAATAGTGGAATGACAACATTGCAAAATGTTACATCAACTTTACAACAAGCAGCTAACGAAGCTGAAAAACCTGAAAATAAATCAGCTATTCAATCTGCAATTAATGCAGTAAATACTGC
>CAKVNP010000083.1 GCA_934777095.1 uncultured Clostridium sp.
TAATACTTTTAATTAAAGACCCAAAAGGAGTAGTTCGTAAAACTATTTCAAATAAATAATAAAGGAAATTTAGGTTGTTGGAGGGAAAATTAGTGAAATATGATTACTAATGAATTAGTAAATCAGGCAATTGATTATATCTTGCAGCATATAGGAGAAGAGATAAAAATAGAAGATGTAGCAGCTCATTGTCATTTCTCTAAGTTCTATTTCAGTCGTATTTTTAAGATGAAGACAGGGAAGAGTATTTATGCTTTCATCAAAAGTGCCAAAATTGATCAAAGTGCTTTTCGGTTGAAGGTAGAAAAGGATAAAACTATTACTGATATAGGCTATTACTATGGATATAGCCCGTCTAATTACAGTTCTGTATTTCACAAGGAAAAGAATATTTCACCAGTAAATTTTAGAAAAAATATTAAGCAGATTTCTTTTGAGCATTCTTTTTATCATAAAGAAATAAATCAGCTGGAATCCTTCGAAGAATGTAATAAAAAGATAACGATTGAAGTTGTGGAAGATTATTACGTAATTTATGAGCGGAGAATTGGCAATTATCATAATTTATCAAAGGACTGGAGCGAATTTCTAGAAAAATATAAAGCATATAATAAGCCAGATACAATTCTTTTGGAACGTACTTTTGATGATCCATCTATTACTGATGTGGATAACTGCCTTTATGATATATGTATGACTGTTGATAAAAACTGCAGCTTAAAAAATACTTGTGTAATACAAGGAGGAAAATATGCTGTATATCATTTTAAGGGAAAGGTACAGCAGATTTATGCTGCATATCAGAATTTATTCAATGTTTGGTTTCCTAATGTAGAGTATCAGCTAGATGAACGATATGGCTTTGAAATATATAGGGATATTAACTGTGATACTATGGAAATGGTATTAGATATCTATTTTCCAATAAAATAAGAAAGCAAGAATTCAGAAGTATATTTTAGGACTTCTTTCTATAATGGAGTTGTTGAGAAACAAGATTTGTTATAGAAAGGAGTTTTTTTATGGAGCTAGAGAATATAAAAAAGAATGTAGCGGGAAAGATATTACAGTTTTCAATACCAGCAATTATTGCAATGGTACTGACCTCAATGATTACTATTGTAGATGGATATTTTATGGGCAATTATGTAGGAAAAGAAGCAATTGCAGCAGTAAATCTTGGATTACCAATTTTGTACCTATATCTAGCACTAGGACTAATGTTGTCTGTAGGAGGAGTTGCTATAGCAGGTATGGCACTTGGTGCAGAAAATTATAGAAAGGCAAAGGCTGTATTTAACCAGACGATGATTATTACAGTTTTTGTATCTTGTATGCTGAGTATAGTAGTATTAATACTATTTACCCCAATTATGCATTTATTTCATGCAGAGGCTTTGGTGGGGGAATACTTTAGAAAATATTATCTTATTCTCTTGTGGGAGCTTCCTATTATGGTAATAAACTCTTCATTTGGAATGTTTATTAGGGGTGAAGGTAACCCACAGTTTTTTATGAAGGTAAATATTTTAAATGTAGCTAGTAATATTGCCTTAGACTATGTAGCTGTAAGATGGCTGAATCTTGGAGTAGAAGGTATAGCAGCAGCTTCATTGATATCAGCAGTAATTGAATTGTTGTGTATTATTTATTATTTTATTAGGAAATCTAAAGTTTATAAGTTTGGCAGATTTACTTATTCAGGAGAAGTACTTAAAAATACAATTTTTAACGGAAGTTCAGAATTTATTGGCGAAATGTCTATGAGCATTTCAATGGCAGCTTATAATTATGTCATATTAAGAAATATAGGTGTAGATGGGATAGCAGCATTTACAGTCATGGGATATCTGGCTTATATCTTTAATATGATTATTGTAGGATTTGGTCAAGGAGCTAGTCCGCTATTCAGCTTTACTTATGGAGCAAAAGAGTATGAGCTTTGCAGGAAAATACGAAAAAAGAGCAGTCAGTTTGTCTTTGCAGCTGGGATAATATTTATTTTCTTTGTGATATTATCAGCTGACTGGTACAGCGGACTTTTTGTTAAAAACGAGATAGTACGGGAAATGGTACGCTCAGGAATTTATATCTTTTCAAGTGCTTTTTTAATAGTTGGAATAAATACTATAACTTCTTTTTACTTCACTTCTATAGGAAAAGCAAAGGAATCTGCAGTTATTTCTTCTGCACGAGGGCTAGTAATATTGCTTATATGTATTTTTACTTTGCCAGTACTATTTGGTATGACAGGAGTATGGATGGTATCTCCGGTGACTGAAGTTATTACTTGTTTGATTAGTGTATACTATATTGTTAAAATTGATCGTGTGCAGAAAATGAGCATGATGAATGAACAGATATAAAGCTCATATTTGGAGAAGGAGGCTTTAAGTTTTTATAAAAAAGAAAAAAGCAGTTTTTTTAAACGTGCAATTGATATTCTAGATGAAAAAGTTGATAACAATACTGTTCGCAGTTTACTTGAGTGGAATGCCTGCTGTAAAACTGGTGCTAGGGCAAAAGCTTCTAAAGAATTTGCTAGAATAAATGCAAATTTAACTCTGGAGGAAAAACTTAATAAAATTAGAAAAGCAGGTTATATGAATATGGGGGAACCTTGGTTTGTTGGTGATGACACTATTAGAATTAATGCAGTTTCTTATTTGTATAATGGGCAATATGAGTGTGGCTGTTCGAATTTTAGAAGGCTTAAGCGGGATTATCCGGTTTCTAGAAGTTATTGCTACTGCTGTGGTGGTCATTTTAAATACCACTATGAAATTATGCTAGGTGTAAAATTAGAATTACAGGATGTTGTTTCTTCACCTCTTGATAGTGAAGGTAAAAACCCCTGTGTTTTCACCTATAAAATTATTAGATAATTAACTTTTAGGACTAATATAAATTGGATAAAGCTTATGATTTATCACCTAGAGTTTCATCAGTTATGATGGAATAACTGATAGAAACTCTTGTGGTAAGGAATGGCTTTAGGAGTCTAATATTTTATTTATCAAACCAGAGAGCCTTTTTTTCAGTTCCTTTAATGATTCTAATTATGCCGCCACCACTGGTATAAATCATCATAACTAAAAATACAGCACATAAAATATATATTTCAATGCTTTTATATCTAAAAAAAGAAATAAGTAAAAATACTGTGGGAATTACAATACTGCCAATAGCCAAATACTTAGTTAGCAGACAGGAAATCAGACCAATTATACAGGATGTTAAACCACAAAAAGGTGAAAAACAAAATAAGGATATGCAAGTGCAGGCTACTCCACGTCCTCCATGGAAGCCATTCCAAAATGGAAAGTTATGTCCAATGGCAGAACCTAAACCGGCATATAAGATGGCCAGCTTGTTTGGCAAGGGAAATAATAAATAAGCCAGGATGCAGGCAGTAACTGTCTTCATTAAATCACCAGCGAGAACAATACCCCCACATTTTAAACCATAAACTTTAATAGTATTAGTCATACCAGGATTTCCAGAACCCATAGTTCTGATACTTTTATTAGATTTATAGTAGGAGACAATTTCTGCTGTAAGAATACAGCCTAAGGCATAGCCTATAATAAGGCATAAAAAACGCTGAAACATAATTAATACCCCCTAAGTTAATGATAATTTTCTATTGTAAAATTATAGTCATCTTTTATTTTAAGTATACATCTAATAAGTTTAAATGTTTATATTGAAGGAAAAGAATCATATTTTTTGCTAAGGAAACTCTTTGTATCGTATGGTAATAAATGCTAAAATTTAAATAAGAATATAATTAGGAGAATTAATTATGAAAAAAGTATTAAAAAAAGTTATCTTATCAATAGTAGTTATTATTTTATTTTTTAGCTGCTTTGCCTATATTGGAGTAAGTATTGCACATTATAAAGTATTTTCAAGAGTAGATTATAAGGAATATGATACTAATAAATATATCACTTATGAAGATATTGATTATAAAAAGTATGAAAGGGAAGTATTGCAGATTCCTTCAGGAGAAAATACTTTAACAGGATATCTTTATGGGAGGGAAAATACTAAGGGGTTAATAATTATCAGTCCAGGTCATAGAGACCCAAGTGATGTTAAGCTTTATGAGATTACATACTTTGTCGATCATGATTGGATGGTATTATGCTACGATTACACAGGCTGTTTTAATAGTGGCGGAAAATCAATGATAGATTATAATCAGGCGCCAAAGGATTTAGATGCTGTATTAAGCTATGTTGAAAATCAAGACAGATTTACTGATATGAAACTGCTGTTATTTGGACATAGTTTAGGTGGTTATGCAACAGCTGCTGTATTACAAGATAATCATAATGTTACTGCCGCTATAGCAGCATCAGGCTTTGATACTCCTATGGAGCAATGGGTTTATTCTGTAAGTAAATATACAGGGATTTTTGAAGAGTTTTTTAAACCATTTTCAAAAGCATATATGAAAATTAATTATGGAGATGATTCATATTTATCAGCAATAGATGGAATTAATTCCGTAGATATACCTGTGCTCGTAATAAGTGGGACAGATGATGCATTTTACGGTGGAGAAAGCAAGATATATGAGAAGAAGGATGAAATAACCAATAAAAACTGTACATTTATGCTGATGGATAAAAATAATCATAATGGGCATTATGATTATTTCTTAACTGATGAAGCTGTGGAGTATCAAAAGAAGGTTGATAATGGACAAGTGGAAGATGTAGATAAGGAATTATATATGGAACATAATGAGAATTTTATGGATAAATTAAATGACTTTTATGAAAATGTTATTGAGCAAGATAAAGAATAATCTAAGAAATTTATATAATGAAGATGATAGTTGTAATAACACTATCATCTTTTTTGATTATTTATAGATATACGGAAAATAATTCACTTCAATGAAATGAATTATGATATACTGGAATAAGTGTAAAATATAACCAAATTAAGGGTTTGATGGGAGAGGTGTTTTAAATTATGGAAAGGAAGAAAAAAGTTTTTTGGGTAATAGTCATACTATTAACTATTTTTAGTTTATTCGCCTACGGGATTTTCATTGAGGCTTGCTCAAAAAATTTATAGAATGGCAATTATATATCCAGCGGTATTACTAGTTGTAGCATGCTTAATTGGGGTTTATCTTAGGAAAGATGCGCCAATAAAAAAACAATTAGTTTGGATAATAGGAAGTGGAATTAGCTTTTCATTTTTTTGGTTTATCAGAGAAGATTCTATATGGTTAGCACCATTTTTCTTTGAGGCATTACTAATTACAGCAATTTATTATTTATTTATAGTGAAGATAAATTTAAAAGAAAAAATAACTAGAACTTCATTATTGGTAATTCCAATTTGTATATTAATTTTAACTAGTACAACAATAAAATTAATTAACTATAAATATTATGGAGTATATACAACTAATGATAGAATAGATACTTCATTTGCAGACTTAGTTGGAAATATGTTAAAGATAGATACTTCAAAAATTGAACAAGTCGATAATCTTAATGATAATGTATGGGTTTCAAGAGAAACATTAGTGAAGATTATTAATGAATGTCCTACGTTACAATCAATAGAAGACACAGTATTATATTATTATGATGAATGGGCAAAGGGAACAGAGGGACAACTTCCAGGAGATATTTATGTATGGGCATTAAGGGATGCTGTATCTGCAGCAGGATATTATGATACTGCAGTACATGCTAATAAATTTTATGAACAAGTAAATAAAGAGCTTGAGGAAGGTTTTGCAACTGGAATTTTTGAAAAGAAGAATGCAATTTATTTTTCTTCTCAATCAACCGGTATACAGTTAGAAGATATACCTTATTATGTAAAGAAAACATTTGATAATTTTTGTTATCTTGCTAATTATTATTTTAGTAGTGCAGAAATAATTAAATATGCTGATGGCGTTGATGGCGACACTAGATTTATGGAAACAATCACAGGTGTTCAAACAATGTATCGAACACGATATGTATATAATTTATCTGGTTATTTGTTTGCTAAAAATGATAATGATATTTTACAGGCTGAATTAATAAATAAAAATGGTGATATCATCGATGCAATGACTTTTAAACCAAGTGATAATCTTAGTGAGAGGTATTCAAATTATAAAAATTCAGCTAAGGCATATTTTAACACAAATTTAGAAGAACTTAGTACTGATGAATATAGTATTAATATTTACATTAATGGAAAATTACAAGATACAGTTGCTGTTGAGTCTAAGGAAACAGATAACTATATATTAAATATTGATAGAAATGAATGGATTGAGGATGAAGATCCCCTTATTAGGGAAAATGAAAAGATTGTATCAATTTCTAATTTAATAATTAAGGTTTATAAAAGGAGTAGAGGAAATGAACTATCGTATTGAAAAATCAAAAGCTTTTAAACTTCATGGAGTGACTAAAAATATTACTATGAAGGATGGGCAGAATTTTGTAATAATCCCTAAGTTTTGGGAGGAAGCAGGAACAAATGGGAGCTGTGATAAGTTGATGGCTCATTGTAGTGCAGAAGATAAAGCAATTTATGGTGTATGTTATAACTTCAAAACTGATGATTTTGACTATATGATTGGTGTAAATAGCGGCGAGGAAAATATTGATGGTTGTGAAGTTTTAAATGTTCCTGAACTTACTTGGGTAAAATTTGAATGTAGAGGAAAAATGCCTGATGCAATGCAGAATGTCTGGAAGAGAATATTTACTGAATGGTTGCCTACTTCAGGATATATGCATGATGATGGCCCTGAAATTGAATGGTATTCAGAAGGAGATCCTAATGGAGAAAATTATTTAAGTATTTACGTCCTTATTATTTAAGGATGTTTGGCGGATTAATAATTAAGGTTAGTGGCACTCTTTGTGAATTGGGGTTGCCGTATATTTTGGCTTATATAATTGATACGGTAATTCCTTTAAATAATATTAGTAAAGTTCTTTTATGGGGAGTTGTAATGATTTTACTAGCATGGGCTGGAAAGAAATTAAATATTATGGCTAATAGGTTTGCTTCAGCTGTGGCTAGGGATACTGTCAGGACCTTAAGGCATGATTTGTATGAAAAAATAACTTCTTTATCTGGCAGTCAGATGGATTATTTTACAGTTCCATCCTTGGTATCTAGAATGACTTCTGATACATATAATGTCCATCAAATAATCTGCATGATGCAGAGAATAGGTGTAAGGGCGCCGATTATAATTATTGGTGGGGTAATTCTTTCTTTTAAATTAGAGCCTGTACTTACCTTAATTCTTGTAGGAACCTTACCTCTTATTGTTTTAGTAGTAATTGTGGTATCCAAGTTAGGAATACCTTTATTTAAAAAGGCTCAAGGCTATAATGATAATATGATTAAAGTAGTAAGAGAAAATATTACTGGCGTGAGAGTTATTAAGGCTTTATCAAAAGGAGAAAGTGAGCAGGAGAGATTTGAAGAAGCCAATGCAATAGCTATTGAAGGAGAGAGAAAGGCTTCTTCAGTTATGGCAATAATAAGTCCTTCTTTGAATTTAATTTTAAATTTGGGATTGACTTTGGTAATTATAGTGGGTGCTTTTAGGGTAAATATGGGACTTACTAAAATTGGGGAAATAATTGCTTTCCAATCTTATTTTACGATAATACTAAATGCAATGATGATGGTTAACAGAATATTTGTTAACTATTCGCAGGCAAGTGCTTCAGGAGGGCGTATTGAAGAAGTGCTTAATGCACCGGAAGAACTTAAGATTGAGGAGCAGAAGGATATATCTGTAGAGGATAGTAAATATCATATAGTATTTAATGATGTAAGTTTTTCTTATATTAAGAAAGCTGATGAAGAAAAAGAAGAGGATTATAATATTAAAAATATCAGCTTTAAGCTGCAAAAGGGTGAAAGCTTAGGGATTATTGGCTCAACAGGTTCAGGAAAGACTA
>CAKVNP010000084.1 GCA_934777095.1 uncultured Clostridium sp.
TTTTCTAAGTTAACAGAATTAGGTCAGATGGATTTAAAAGATATCGGATCATTATTTTCAAATAAAAAGATTACTAAAATACTAAATACTAAAATAGAAAGGCCTAAAAATATAGTTTCCTTTGATTTTGGAAGCAAGGCTATCAAAATAGTAACTGGCAAATATTCTAATGGAAAATTAGCAATAACTAAATGTTTGGATATTCCCACACCTCCAGATGCTATTTTAGATGGTGATATAGCAGATAAAAAGCAGCTTTCAGATATAATTCAGTTTACTTTGAAAGAAGAGGGAATTAGGGCAAAGGATGCAATTATTACAATTAACTCATCATCTATTATTAATAGAGAAATAGTAATCCCTAAGGTTGAGAAAGATGAAATACCAACGGTAATAAGATATGAAATACAACAATATCTGCCAATAAATTTAAATGATTATATTCTTCAATATATAGTTTTAGATGAAATAATCGATGATAATGGTGAAAAGCTTAAGGTTAATGTTATTTCAGTACCAAATAAAATAGCTAAAGAGTATTATGACTTAATTGAAGATATTGGACTAAATCCTTATGTATTAGATGTAACTTATAACTCAATTAGAAAAATAAATAATCACATAATAAATAATAAGGAAAAAGAGGAAAGAGGAACTGTTGCTTTTGTTGATATGGGAGCAACTTCAATAAACGTAACTATATTTAAAAATGGCAAATTAGAATTTACTAGAATAATAAAATCAGGCGGTGATAATATTGATTATGCCTTAAGCCTGGAAACAAATATGTCAATAAAATCAACAGAATCCTTAAAAATTAAGGAAGCAGATTTATATAGCGATAGCAAAACAAATGAAATAGTAAAAAAATCAGTGGATGGAATACTAGACGATTTAGAGAGAATCTTTAAGTTCTATAACAATAAATCAGTAGGAAATGAAATAAATAAAATATATATTTATGGCGGCACATCTAATTTATTAGCTATAGAAAAGTATATGTCAGAGAGATTAAATATTAATGTTGAGAAAATATCAATATTAGATAATGTTGAAATTAAATCTAAGGAATTAGGAGCAGAAACAATAGAGCAGTATTTAAATGCAATAGGTGCAATTGTTAGAATTTAGGAGGTAAATATGAAAGATATTAATTTTTTCGCCGAATATGCAGGCAAAAAGAAGGAACAAAAAAATAGTGCTAAATATATTTACTCTTCAATTGGAGTTCTAGGCGCTTTTATTGTAGGAACATTAATTTATCATACTGTAAGCATACAGGTAGTTAATGGTCAAATAGAAGATTTAACAGAAAAGATTAATTCACCTCAGGTTAAGGAAAAACTTTTAGAATCTGAAGTGATTGCAGAAAAACATAGTTTTTTTTCAAAGTATAATGATAATTTAACAGAAGTAATAACCAATGTAGAAAATAGAAAAGTAGTATCAACACAGCTGATTAATAGCTTAAGCTCAACACTGCCTACAGAAGTAAGCTTTAATACACTAAGCATAAATGGTGGTGAAGTAACTATTCAGGCTGAATCATCAACAATGGAAGCTATTGCAGAACTACAATATAATTTAAAGAACTTAAGTCAGATAGAGTATGTATATATTGGTGCAATTTCAGGAAACGATGTATATAGTTTTGATATAAAATGCATTTTAAAGGGTGGTGAATAGCCATGAAAGCAACAAAAAAGGAAAAGATATTATTAGGTGTTTTAGCTGGCATACTTATTGCAGTGCTGTATTATCAATTTGTATTTAGTGTACAGTCAGAAAAATTACAGGAGCAAAAACTGCTTAGGGAAGAAGCACAAAATGATTTTGATGATGCCATGGATACCATAAACAATTTGGAAAAGAATAAGGAAGACTTAAAGATAGTCAGAGCAAGTGTAATGGACAAAACTATGAGTTTTTATCCAACTATTTTACAAGAAAAAATAATCTTAGAATTGAATAATCTGCTGTCAGAAAGTGGACTACAAGGGAATATTGCTTTTAGCCCAGTGGAAGTTTCTAGTGTTGAACCTTTAGAAAATGTCTATGAAGGTGCGGTAGAAGATAATTTTAATAAAACTGTTGAATATTATCAGGCAAAGGATTCATATACTGGCGAAGGTGAAGAACCAGCAGCAGTAGAACCAGTAGAGAATAATGAAGAAGAAATAGAAAATAGCTTTGAAGATGATGAGTCAGCTAATACTGTTGTTGAAAATCAGGAAACAGCATCATTTACAACAGTTGAGCAATTAAAGGTGGCAATTAACTTTACAGGCTCTTATGAAGCATTAACAAGCTTTACTACAGCTATAGATAATTATTCAAGAAATATCGCAGTAACAGATATTTCAATTACATCATCTTCAGCAGAAGAAGTGACAGGAACTATCAGTTTAGAATTTTATGCAGTGCCTAAGATCACTAATGATGATTTAGAAAATTATCTAAATTGGGACTTGAATAATACCTATGGTAAAACTTCTCCATTTAGTGAAGGTGCCGCAACAGGAGCTTATGCTACAACAATTGAACAGCTGGCAGAAGAACAAAATATTAATGATTTTGTGATGATGGTTAAATCATCAACTTCAGAATTTCCTACTTTGACTATGGGAAGTGCCAATGATATTGCTAGAGAAAGCTATATATATGCAGATAGCAATAATGTACAAGACCTAACAATAGATTTTACAGAAGAAAATGGCAGCTTATATTATAGATATAATACTGAGGAATCAGTTTATCCAAAAACAGAAACAGCTAGGGAATTTAGTACTATATCAAATGAAATAGTATTGGAAATTACCAGCGAAGCAAGAATTAATAATGATGGAGCTGGCGTAAACGTAAAAATAAACAATAATACATCTAAAACTGTAAGTGTAGTAGTAAAAAATGATGATTCAAGTAATCCTAGAGTAAACATTACTAGTGAAGGCGGCAAAGTGAATGTTACTAATAAGTAGGTGTATAAAAATGAAGAAAACAAGCAGAAGAAAAAAAGGGATAACATTAATAGAAGCAATTATTAGTGTTGCCCTTTTATCTATTTTAATAGTACCGATAGGTGGCATGATAATTAATTCGTTTAAAACAAATAAAAATGCCCAGATAAAGCAGAATGCTTCATATATAGGGCAAAAGGCCTTAGAAGAATTAAAGATATATGACAATATTAAATTAAAAGATTTCTCGGGAAATAAAGGCTTTAAAATGTTAGATGGACAAATTATCTATAAGCAGCCTGATGGCTCATATAGAGGAGAATTTACTAATAGTGAATTAGATAAAAGTTTTAATGTTGAAGTAAATATAAAGAAAAATAGTAATTTTACTTATGAAGATGATACAGAAATGAATTTAACTATTGATTTAACCAATAATAATTTTGGCGATATTGTGCTAGGAGCAGGGAAAAAAATTAAGCTAGTTATTGGGAGAGATAAGCATATTGGAATTTATGAGGATAACTTATTAAGATTTGAGAAAGAAATGGAGAACAGAAATATATTAATTAACATAACTAGTGGGTTTAATGTTAATAACTTTAGTATTGATGTGGAAAACAAAGATGATAAGTCATTATATATTTATAAAGATATAGCTGAAGGTGCAAATGATATTACTATAAATACAATAGCAGGTAAGGTCATTGAAAAAACATATAACAATTCAGACACTTCAGCTATTGGAGATTTATATGAAATAGATATTGTAGTTAAACAAGGAGGGGCAGAACTCTTCCAAGGATCAACAAGCAATAATATTGTATTTAGTAATTAGAGGTGGTGAATAGAGGTGAAAAAAAGAAAAAAGGGTTCAAGCATGGTGGTGGTTATTGTAATTATGGCTGCGTTATTTACAGTTGGTACAGCAATATTAACTATGGCTGCTAGTGATTATAAAAGCAGAGTTAATGAAAGCAGAAGGTTGCAGAATCTTTATAAGTCAGATTCAGGCTTGGATCTTGTGTATAACATAATACTTAAAAATTCACAGGCAGCAATAACATATTCTATTGCTGAAATTGAAGAAGAATATAAGGATGTTGAATACACAGAAAGTTTATATGATGAAATTAATGAAAAGTTTAAAGCTGAATTTTTAAATTATCTAGGAAAGGTAAAAGATACATCTGATTTGGCTAAAGGTATTGAAGAGGGAAAATATCTATTAGAAGATGGCTTAGGCACTAAAACATTATGGCAGGAAAACTTATATGATTCATGTGGAGCTGAAATTAAAATAAAGGACTACATTTATGATAATGCAAGTAAAAAGATTTGTATTAAAGTTGAATCTACTTTTGAAAACACAGGGAATAATGGAGAATTAAAAAATACTAAAACTATTTCTAACAGCTTTAATGTTGAAGCACCAGCTTATAAAGAAAATAAAGTTTTAGATGTAAATAAAAAACAAATTAATATTTA
Source organism: uncultured Clostridium sp. (assembly GCA_934777095.1). Taxonomy (GTDB): domain Bacteria; phylum Bacillota; class Clostridia; order Clostridiales; family Clostridiaceae; genus Clostridium. Next base: position 4,446 of record CAKVNP010000084.1, read on the forward strand.
TCCTGTATATGATGGAAAGGTTATTACAGCAGACGGAGATATGGAAGTTAAGGGTGAGACAGATGTTGTAGGTGATATCTGGGTGAAAGGTAATGAAAAATATAGTGCAGCACCAATTTATACTTTTGAAAAATATAACGGTGGAATATTGATAGATAGTGGAAAACTTAAAATTACCTCAGGGGACATCTTTACTGCAGCAACTCTATCAGTTAGAAATAAAGCAGAAGTTGCAGCCGAAAATATATTTTCCTTAAATACTTATGTAGGACCAAGTATTACAAAGGAAGATACAGGAGAAAATAAGCTTACAGTAGCTAATGATTTAATCACTGATAATGATTTATCTTTAAATTCTAACGGCAGTACAGTGGATTTAAAAAATTATTATGGAATTAATGAATATACCTTTACCAATGCTGTAAATCCAGCTAAAGCAGCAAAGGAATCAAGCAGTATTATTATCAATAATGAAAATTCGAATTTAAATATCTCTAATGACGCTTATATTATGGGGGTAGCATATATAGACACCATAGATGAAAAATATCAAACTGGTGAATCTTTAGCAGTTAAGGGCAATTACTTAGCTTATACAGAAATAGTTCCAGGTTATGAAGATAAAATAACTTTAAAATATTATAATCCGTTACAGCTGGTTGAAACTATTGAAAATAGCAGTTCGGTACAAGCTAAAGCAGAATATTTTAAAAGCTATTATGATTCTAGCGAAGAAAAAACAGTAAAAACTGGTGGCGTTAAAATTGGACATGTTTATTCAGTGGGTGCTGCAATTGATAGTGATGGAGAAGTATTAAGCGGAAATTTAGCTGGTGATACAGAGCTGATTAGAGAGTTAAGAAGCCGTTATGCTATTGAAGTATTATCAATGGGCTACTTAAGTGGTGTAGATAGTACTGCTGTTTATAATGCTGGCGATGTAATTAAGACTGTTGAAAACCAAATAAAGTTTAATAAGATAATTAATAATTATGAAAATGAAATAGATCAGCGATACGGAAAAGTTATCTTAATAAAAAATGGTTCAGAATATGAAGTATCAGGTAATACCACAGCTTTAATAGTTACTAATGGTAAGGTTGTTATTAAGGATGGAACAGATTTTACTGGAAATATCATTACTACCAAGGATGTTGAAATACAAGGACAAGCCACTATTAAATATGATGCAGAAGTAACTGAAAAAATAGTGGCTAGTAATTATGAGGTTTTAGCACCAATTTTTGAAGGGGTAGAATATAGCTCAAACAGGGTAGTTGATATAAGTAAAAATACTACAGAATCTCAGCTGTCTGAATATGATATGTCATTTATTAAGTCAGGATATTGGAAAATTGTTAGGTAAGAGGTGGAGAGATGAAAACTAAAGCAAAGGGATTCACTGTTATAGAAACAATAATTACTTTAGCTATTACAGTGGTAGTATTAGGCTCAATTTATTTTTTCTTTTTAACTAGCAATAAGACTTTAACTTCAACGGAAATTAATTCACAGCTGCAGACTGAGGCTGAAATTATTCAAAATAGTATTCTTAAAATTGGTGATGAAGCAGTAGGATTATCTAGTATTTGTTCAGGGGGATTTGAGGTGCTAGATAAAAAATATGCTGATTTTTCTCCTAGTTTAGTAGATAAGCTTACAGTGGATTTCTTAGAGTTTAAATCGGGAAGTGAAGAGGCTATTTCCTACAATAAAGTTAAATATGAAGATAGTAAGTTAATTGTTAATGGAAATACTATCAGCAGCAATGTCATTGAATTTGCTGTAAGGCCTTTAGATATAAATATGGTGGATGAAGCTGAAGGCGAATTTTCTAATACTACAGGATTGGAGTTTTCTCTTAAATTAATAAAAAGTAGAGGATATTCAAAGGTGGAATATCCATTAACAATAATAGTTAAGTTTAGGAATAAATAAGAGGGGGGAAAAGATGAAAAGAAAATATACTATTTCAATGATAATTATTTTGGCATTTTCAATACTATTAATTGGATTGAATAGTGTTGATGCAGATGTTAACTCTTCGCCTAAAATAGATGTGGAGATAGTATCAATTTCTCCAGCAGAAGCAAAGATTGGTGAAGATATAACTGTTTCAGGTGTTATAAAGGCTCAGCCCTTTGAAATAGAAAATGAAGCGAGAGAAGTTGTTTTAGTTCTAGATGTATCAGGAAGCATGGAAGGGGAGAAACTTGCCAAGCTTAAGACAAGTGCAAAATCATTTATCAATAAAGTTAAAGAAATTGATAATGTTAAGGTTGCAATAGTAGCATATTCAAGTGAAGCAACAATTAATCCACTAACTAAAGAAGGTTACAAGAATTCTTATAGTATTGATAATAATAGTAAACATTCAATACCCAATTATATAAGCTGTAGTAATAAGTTAATGGATTCAGGTGATGAGAGACTAGCTGCTATTATAGATAATTTAGAAGCACTTGGTGGGACTAATACTGGAGAAGGATTAAGAAAAGCAGCGTATTTATTAGAAAAATCTTCAGCCAACAAAACTATAGTATTTATGTCAGATGGATTACCTACTTTTTATTCAATAACAGCAAAATATAAAGAATTATATACCAATATTGATAATAGCACGCCTAAATATGCAGGTAGTGGCCAGGAAACAAATAGCAACATTGATTTAAGTACGGAATATGCCTGCAAAATAGGTGATATTATTAAAAATAACGTAGATAATGTATATTCTATAGGATATGATTTAGGCGAATCGAGCAGTAATGGAAATAAGAAAATGAAAGAGATACATGATTCAATGGGAGGAATGGAAGATAAAATTTTTACCGTTGATGAAAGAGGTATTGAAGAAGTATTTAATCATATAGCAGTTAATATCATAGAATCATACACAATAAATAATATGAGTATGAAAATGAATTTCCCTGAAAATAGTGGGATAAAACTGAATATAGGTGATGATACTATTGAACTTCCGCCATTAGAGTACAAGAAAGTTTCTGAAAATTCCACAAAGGTTAGGTATGAGGCTGAAGATGTACCATTTAATTTTGTAATCAAAGGAAGTAATTGTGGAAAATTTGAACTATTTACTGATTCGGTAGTAAATTATGTCTGGGATAATGTTGAAAGAGAGACTAAAACTAATAGCTGGTGGGTGGAAATACTTAATAATGAACTCCCTAATATTAAAGCTAAACTTATTAGTGCTTCACCCAATCCTTCATTATTGGGTGAAGAAGTAGAGGTAGTATATAATATAATCCCCGAGGAATTTGAATACAACAGCAGTGACAATGGTACAGGTAAAAAGGACGTTGTTATATTAATTGATACATCAGCTGGAATGAAAAGTGGGAATAGATGGCTTAATACTAGAAATGGCTTAGATAATCAATTTGTAAGCAGATTCTGCACAAATAATAATGATAATGTTAGATTTAGTATAATAACATAT
>CAKVNP010000085.1 GCA_934777095.1 uncultured Clostridium sp.
AGCAGGGGCTGAAGCCAATGCGATTATCTATAGTGTGATTGAAACAGCGAAAGAGCACGGCTTAAATGTTTATAAATATTTAACTTATTTAGGCTGTGTATTATCAGCAATAAGTGCAGTTATAGTATTAATTCCGTTTATTTGTATATGGCAGATAGCATATGAAATTATAAAAGTATTTCCTAATATATCAGAAGCAACTAATTTATCTATGTATGGGTTAAGAGCTGTTATATTTTCAATTAGTGGAATAGTAGTGTATTTTGGAGCATTAATGTGCACGCATCTTGCAGCATTTAGAACAGCAAGAAATATGAAGATAGAAGCATTAAATCATTTAGTAAAGCTTCCTTTAGGCTATTTTCAGGAAAATGGGAGCGGGAAGATAAGAAGAATTATAAATGAATGCTCTATTCAGACAGAAAGTTTTTTAGCACATATGCTACCAGACTTAACAGGGGCAGCTGTAACACCAGTGGCAACAATTATATTGCTTATGGTATTTGATTGGAGACTTGGAGCAGTAAGTATTCTTCCAATAGCAATTAGTATGTATTTTTTTAATAAAATGATGGGCAAAGATTTAGCAAATTCAATGAAAGAATATCAAAATGCGTTAGAAGATATGAATAATGAGGCCGTTGAATATATAAGAGGAGTACCGGTAGTAAGGACATTTGGGCAAACAATTTTTTCGTTTGAAAAGTTTCATAATTCTATAGAGAAGTATAAAAAATGGGCTATAAATTATACCATGAGGTTAAGAATTCCAATGTGTGAATTTACAGTAAGTATTAATTCAGTATTTGCATTTTTAACTTTAGCAGCAGTCATTTTAGTAGATTCAGCTGTTAATTCAAATAAATTTATTTCAGATCTTATATTTTATATAGTTTTTACTCCTATAATGACTGTTGTAATGAATAAGATAATGTTTTCTAGCGAAAATTTTTTATTAGCAAAAGATGCTACTAAAAGAATTAATGAAATATTAAATGTTAAGGAATTAAATACTGTAGAAGGTAATGGGGAATTAAAAAATACAGATATTAAATTTGAAAAAGTTATTTTTGCATATGAAGGTGCTAACACAAACGCTGTTAATAATGTGACATTTGAAATTAAAGAAGGGAGCAAAGTTGCTCTAGTAGGGCCTTCAGGTGGAGGCAAAAGTACAATTGCTAGCTTAATACCAAGATTTTATGATGTTAATTCAGGAAAAATAACAATTGGAGGGGTAGACATAAGAGAAATACCAAATAGTAAATTAATGAGTATAGTTTCATTTGTATTTCAAAATACAAATTTATTTAAAACAAGTTTATTAGAAAATATACGTTTTTCAAAACCAGAAGCTACTAGAGAGGAAGTTATTGCAGCAGCTAAGGCGGCTCAATGTGAAGAGATATTTGAAAAGCTTCCAAATGGAATAGATTCAATAGTAGGAAGCAAAGGTGTTTATTTATCTGGGGGAGAAGCACAGCGTATTGCTCTAGCACGAGCAATTTTAAAAGATGCACCGATTATATTACTTGATGAAGCAACTGCTTTTGCTGACCCGGAAAATGAATATAAGATTCAAAAAGCATTTGAAAAGCTTATTGCAGGAAAAACTGTATTAATAATAGCGCATAGGTTATCAACTATAAAGAATGCTGATGAAATTTTTGTAATAAATAAAGGTGAAATTGTTGAAAAAGGATCACATAATGAGCTTATTGATAAAAATGGTGTGTATAAAAAGATGTGGCTAGAATATGAAAAGTCTGTATCCTGGAAGATGAAGGAGGCAGTATAAATATGGTTGAGTATTTTAAAAATAAATTTGCATTAAGTGATAAGGGAGCAAAAGATTTAATAAAAGCAATTGTAGCATGCACATTAACAGATATAAGTTTTATGTTTCCAGTAGGACTTTTATACTTTTTACTCCAAGGAATAATAGGAAAGTATTTAAATGGTACAGGGAGAGTATATTCAGTATTGGTATATTTAATAGTTTCAATTATATTATTGGCAATTATTTTTGTATTTGAGAAAAATCAATATGATGCTACTTTTGTAGCATCATATGAAGAAAGTGCTGACAAGAGAATAACAATTGCAGAAAAGCTTAGAAAAATACCGTTATCCTTTTTTGGTAAAAAAGATTTAGCTGATTTAACTACAAGAATTATGGGAGATTGTGCTGGACTGGAAACTGCTTTTTCACACTTTATTCCAGAATTATTTGGTTCAATAATATCTTTACTAATAGTTGCTATAGGGTTAATATGCTGTAGCTGGAAATTAGCATTATCCTTGTTATGGGTTGTACCAGTAGCTTTTTTATTAACTTTTATAGGTAAGAATAGTGTTAAAAAAGCTAATAAAGAAGTTAATGATATTAATTTAGCAAATGCAGATAGTATTCAGGAATGTATTGAAAATATTAGAGAAATTAAGTCATGTAATCAAGAAGAAAGATATCTTAAAAAAGTAAATGATAATATTATTGCTCAAGAAAGAAAAAATATAAAAACTGAGCTTAATACAGCTATGTATGTTATTTCAGCTCAAATGCTTTTAAAGGTGGGTATAGCTACAATGGCATTAATGGGAGCTAAATTAATTGTAAATAGTGAACTAGATTTTCTAACATTTCTTATATTTTTATTAGCTGCATCAAGAATTTTTGATCCATTATCAATTGCTTTGCAAAATTTGGCGGCAATTTTCGCTACTGAGTTGAAGATTGATAGAATGAAAGATATTGAAGGGCAGAAAATACAGAATGGAAACGATAAATCATCTTTTTCAAATTACGATATAGTATTTCAAGATGTTAAATTTTCTTATGATGGAAAAGAAAATGTAATTAATGGAGTATCATTTGCAGCTAATCAAGGTGAAGTTACTGCACTAGTTGGTCCATCTGGTGGAGGAAAAAGTACAATTGCTAAATTAGCTGCAAGATTTTGGGATGTTACTGATGGTAAAATTACAGTTGGCGGAAGAGATATAGCAAATATTGAACCTGAAGAATTATTAAAGAAATATTCAATAGTATTCCAAGATGTAGTTTTATTTAATAATACAGTAATGGAAAATATAAGATTAGGAAGGCGAGGTGCTACTGATGAAGAAGTAATAAGAGCTTCAAAGGCAGCATGTTGTGATGAATTTATTAAGAAGCTTCCTAATGGATATAATACTATAATTGGAGAAAATGGATCAACATTATCAGGCGGTGAGAGGCAAAGGATATCCATAGCAAGAGCACTACTTAAAGATGCACCTATTATATTATTAGATGAGGCTACTGCATCTTTAGATGTTGAAAATGAATCAAAGGTACAGAAGGCTATATCAAGGCTTATTAAAAATAAGACAGTATTAGTTATTGCACATAGAATGAGAACTGTTGCAGAAGCAGATCATATAGTTGTATTAAGGGATGGAAAGCTAGAAGAAGAAGGGACTCATGAAGAGCTATTAAATGAAAAAGGTTTATATAATAAATTATGGTCATTACAAACAGCAGCTTCTGAATGGACAATTTAAAATTAAGGACGAACTATCAAAAAGGTAGTTTGTCCTTAATTTTATATATAATGACTAATTGGAGCTAAAAAAACTAAATGGAGTGGAAATAAAAAATAAGAGATTATAAACTATAATTGATAATGGTTATCAATTGTAGTTTGCATTAATTAAAAGGAGAGTATCATGGAAAAAAGTAATGAGATAAATTATGGTAATTGGATTTCGAGTAAAATGCTGAAGTTAATGTTTCTGATGAATTTAATTTTAGTGTCACTATGCTGTTTTATCTTTTCATTAAATACAAGTAACTGGGATATACGGATTAATTATGTAATGAGAATAGTTATATTTACTTTAACAATATTAATGATGTTCTTAATGGTTTATATGTTTGTATGCCGAAATTTATTTTCTTATAAAGGTAAATATAAAATACAAAGTAAAATTATTGATTATGTTATATCATATTTAAATTTTAAAGGTGGAAAAATATTGGATATTGGATGTGGTAATGGGGCTTTATCAATTAGGATAGCAAAAAAGTTTATAACGGCAAATTTAACTTCAATAGATTATTGGGGAAGTGAATGGGAATTTGCTAAAGAACAATGTGAACTTAACGCTAAAGCTGAAGGTGTAGAAAATAAAATTACTTTTAAGAAAGGTGATGCAGCTAAATTAGATTTTAAGGATGAATCATTTGATGCAGTAGTAAGTAATTTTGTTTTTCATGAAGTTAAGAGTCAAAAGGATAAAAGATTAGTTGTAAGAGAGGCTTTAAGAGTGCTTAAAAAAGATGGTACATTTGTATTTCATGATTTGTTTTTAGAAGAGAAATTATATGGAAATATCTATAAGTTTATTAGTGAGTTAAAAAAAGAAGGAATTAAAGAAATACATTTAGTATATTCCAATAAAGAAGAATTTATACCAGACATTTTAAAAACACGGTTTATGCTAGGTCGTATTGCAATTATTTATGGAGTTAAATAAAAGTTTTTTAAGGCTATTAAGGAGGAATATATGAAAAATTACAAGGAATTATCTAAGAGAGAATTTAATAGACAAGCTTCTATTTATGATGAATCTGAAGTTGCAAATATTTCTAAGTATCCTAAGGAATGTTATCCATTTATTATGAATGTACTTAAAGAAAGGGAGTACTTATCAGTACTAGATATGGGATGTGGAACCGGTGCTATGTTAGAAAGAATATCTAAGGAGAATCCTAAAGCTAATTTATTTGGTTTAGATTTATCAGAAAATATGATTAAAGTAGCAGAGAAAAAGAAAATTCCCAGAGCAGAATATGTAGTAGGTGATGCAGAAGATCTACCATATGAAAATGAGAAATTTGATGTAGTTATATGTAATCAAAGCTTTCATCATTATCCTAATCCTAGAAAAGCTTTTGAGGGAGCTTATAGAGTTTTGAAACAATCGGGAATATTTATTGTATGTGATATGTATTGTAATAAAGTATTAAGAGCAATAGAAAATAATATAATTCTTAAATTAATGAATACAGGAGATGTAAAAACATATTCATCAGAAGAAGTAATTTGTTTATTAAATCAGGCTGGTTTTAAAGAAGTAAATTGGCAGAAGGCTACAAAGATGACTTTTATAAGTTATGGAATCAAATAAAAAAAGGTGAGGAAATTAAGAAGAATATAAGCAAAAAACAAGGACGGTAGCAGTTTTATATCAAATTTGAAAGGGAAATAATTACACAAGGAGATGAGATAATATGAATACTTTAATAGGAATTTTAATACCTTTAGTAGGAACGACATTAGGAGCTGCATGCGTATTTATAATGAAGAAACAAATTAATGAATTAGCTAATAAGGCACTTCTTGGATTTGCCGCAGGAGTAATGATTGCAGCATCTATATGGTCATTAATTATTCCAGCTATTGATATGAGTAATAGTATGGGAAAGTTAGCTTTTCTTCCTGCAGCAGCTGGAGTAATAATAGGTATAATATTTATGCTTTTTTTAGATACAATTATTCCACATCTTCATTATAAAAGTGAAAAACCAGAAGGATTAATAAATGAAAAAATAAGAAAAACTACAATGCTTGTATTAGCAGTTGTACTGCATAATATACCGGAAGGTATGGCTGTGGGAATTGTTTTTGTGGGAGCTATAGATAAAGATGCGGCAATAACTTTAGCTGGAGCATTTGCTCTTTCAATAGGAATTGCAATTCAAAATTTTCCTGAGGGAGCTATTATATCCATGCCGTTAAGAAGTGAAGGGATGAGTAAGAGAAAATCATTTATTTATGGTTTTTTATCAGGAATTGTTGAACCAATTGGCGCAGTTATAACAATTATATTTTCAAGGTTTATTACACCGGTAATGCCATATCTTCTTTCTTTTGCTGCAGGGGCAATGATTTATGTAGTGGTAGAAGAGCTTATTCCAGAAGCATCAGTTGGAAAACATTCAAATATTGGGACAATTGGATTTGCCGCAGGTTTTGTAATTATGATGGTTTTAGATGTAGCTTTATCATAAATTTAATTTATAGGGGGAAAGGATTATGAGGTTAGTAATTATAAGGCATGGAGAAAGTGAATGGAATAAAAAAAATTTATTTACTGGTTGGAGTGATGTAGACTTATCAAAAGAAGGAGAAGAGGAAGCAAAAAAAGCTGGAGATACATTAAAGGATAATGGATTTGATTTTGATGTATGTTATACATCATATTTAAAGAGGGCTATCCATACATTAAATTTAGTTCTTAGCGAAATGGATAGAGAATGGATTCCAGTAATTAAATCTTATAAGTTAAATGAAAGACATTATGGAGCACTTCAAGGATTAAATAAGTCAGAAACAGCACAAAAATACGGAGAAGAACAAGTAAAGATATGGAGAAGATCTTATAATGTAAAGCCACCAATATTGAGTGAGACAAGTACTCAAAACCCTAAAAATCAAGAGCAGTATCGAGGTATAAATAAAGATGAATTACCTCTTTGCGAAAGCTTAGATGATACAATAAAAAGGGTTGTTCCATATTTCAACAATGCAATAAAAAAGGACATACTAGCTGGAAAGAGAGTGCTAATTGTTGCTCATGGAAATTCAATAAGATCATTAGTTAAGTATTTTGAAAATCTTACAGAGGAGCAGATATTAGAAGTAAATATTCCAACAGGAATACCTCTAGTGTATGATTTTGATGAAAACTTTAATGTTATAAATAAATTTTATTTAGGTGATAAAGAAGAAATTGAAAAGAAGATTAAAAGCGTATCTAATCAAGGTAATATAGAGAATAAGGAAATAGAGAGAGTATAATTATTTAGCTATAAGAGGATTAGTTTAAAGATGATGTATAAAAAAGAACTAAATTTCTGTAATAGAAATTTAGTTCTTTTTTTATTTATTATTATGCCATTTTTTCGCATTTTTCAATAACGCTTTGTTCTTCTGAACGATCCATTATTGCATTGTAATCTTTAGTTCCAACGAATATTTCATTAGTATAAGGATTTTTCTTAAGCTTCATTGATTTTGCAACAACTACCGCAACTAAGATAATATTAGCAATAAGTGAAATAACACTTATTACAGTCATAGGTACTAAAGTATTATCTTGAACGCTCTTAACTGCAAATTTACTTTCATCTAAGAATAATGGGAATACTTGAGCAAACATACACCAAACAGCTAATGTGTTAGCTCTGTTTTGTAACCAAGCTCCTTTATTCCATAAGAATGCAGCAATTGTTGGTGCAAGAAGTAAAGCAACACCACAATACCAAGAGTGAGTTGGTAAACAGTTATAAGTATAAGTGAAGTTCCAGATATCATATGCTATGATATATAACCAGATCATATCAGGCCATAACATATCTCTCTTATCTTTAGATACACGAATACCTAACCAACCAGTAATACCGATAATATTTAATATACCAGCTATACCATTAAATACATTGTGCCATCCTCCATAAAGTGTAACACCTTCTGAAGAAATCCAAGTAGTATTGAATGCTCTGATAGCAGATTCAAAATCACTACATACTGCTATTAATATGTTAATTGATAAAATAGCATATGGGAAGTATACAAACCATTTCTTTTTACCAATAGACCATTCATATTTTATCATAACAAAACCGATACAACCAGCTACAGCTGCATAAAGCTTAGCATAATGGAACCAACTGTTCATATTTGTATATGTAGCATTAGTTAATGCCCATTCAGCATCCATTGCTACACCAACATAAATTGAAATGAAGTAGACTGTTAATGCTGCAGGTAGAGCAAATAACATAGCCATTGCGCCCTTCTTAG